>CAZNOE010000040.1:0-17828 GCA_964574525.1 uncultured Bifidobacteriaceae bacterium | reverse complement strand
CCCTCGAAATCAAAATCGCCGCCTGATCTCAGGTTACTATGCGGCCACACACCCATACGGCGGTGAGGACGTTCGTCGAATTTGCACTCGGCTATGGGGCTCAATAATCTTCAAGGCTCGCCCCGGCACCTGGACGGGATAGAAAAATGGTGGCATGGCGTCTGGTCTGGGCGAGGTAGCCTTCGCCGATGTCGTGACTGATCGCCTTGGCCTGCATGGCTTTCACCAACGCCACGACGCAGCCGCCGAATCCGCCCCCGGTCATGCGACAACCCAACACGCCGCCGTCCGGTCCGATTTTCTTTGCCAGTTCGACCGCTAAATCCAGTTCCTCACAACTGACTTCATAGTCGTCGCGCAGCGAGGTGTGGCTCTCATACATCAACTCCCCCACCCGCTCCCACCGCTCCCCGCGGATGCGGTGCGCCGCCTCGACCGTGCGGTTATTTTCCGTGATGACATAACGCGCCCGGCGAAAGACGAGCGCATCAAGCTGGGGTCTGGCTCGCTCCAGATCGCCCATACCGGCATCACGCAACGCACGAACCCCAAGCACTTTGGCCGCCGCCTCGCATTGGGCACGCCGCTGGCCATATTCGCCGTCGGCAAGCGAGTGGCGCACGTTGGTGTTGATGATCAACAACGCGAGCTCAGGGTTGTTAAAGGGCACCAATTCACCCTTCTGCGTCCGGCAATCGATCAGCATCAAATGATCCTTCTGTCCCAACGTGGAGATGAACTGGTCCATGATGCCGCACGGTACGCCGGCAAACTCGTGCTCGGCCTTCTGGCAAAGCAACGCCTTCTCCACAGGGTCAATGGGCTTGCCAATCATCGCCTCCAACAGCGTGGCGGTGGCGACCTCCAACGCGGCGCTGCTGGACAACCCGCCGCCGAGCGGGACATCTGAGTCGATCACAGCGTTGAAGCCTTTGAGCGGTGCGCCCAGTCTGACGAACCCGGCAACAACCCCTTTGACGTAATTGGCCCACGTTGGTTGGCCGGGCTTCAAGTCTTTCTCAATTCTGAACGAGGCAGATTCGCCAGTCGTGGCGCTGTGCAGCGTCACCGTTGTGTCGTCTGTGACCCTGGCCGCAATGGCAGTCCGATGCTCGATCGCCATCGGCAGCACGAAACCGTCGTTGTAATCGGTATGTTCTCCGATGAGATTGACGCGACCGGGAGCTGAGGCGATCCAGTGCGGCGGTTGCTCAAAAGCTTTCAGGAATAGACTGCAGCCCGCGCGGCGAGGGCGCTGCGCGGTTTCGATGGGGTTGGTGCGCGCAAAGCGGGAGGTTTCGCCTGGGTCGAGGCTGGCATGTCCGAAAAGGGTTGGCCAGTGAAGGCGGGTTCAGGACGGCTTGCGGCCGCGCAGAGCCAACACGAGCATGACCAGTCCAAAGACCAGCAACACCACACCCCAAATGAGGTTGATGTTCAGACCCAGCGAGTGCTGCGCATACATCTCTTTGCCGGAGGTGGCCGTGCCGAAGACGGTCAGCAATGCGCCATACACGGTGAACATGAGACCGATGGGGAGTCTTAAATCGAAGTTCATAAGTTTGGCGGTTGGGTTCTACCAGAAAATGATGTTCAAGGCGACGGTGAGGAGCAGCACGAGGATGCCGACGGTGACGGGTTGCATATACCATGGCTCGTGCTCGGTCTTCGGTTTGGGCGTGAGCGAATAGACCAGTCCCTTGAGTTCTTCATCGGTCTTCACCCGTTTGGTGGCGAATGAAATCAAAATGGTGAGCGCAAAACAACTCGTCCACGCGACGATCGCCATCCAGAAATTCTGGCCCATTTCGCTGTGGAACAAGAATTTCTGTCCGATCCAGCCACCGTGGATGCCGACCGCCGCGCCTTTGGATAACGCGAGCCCGTGGAACAGCATCGCGGCAACCGTGCCGCCGAGCAGACCGAAGAACGCGCCATGCCCGGTCGTCCGCCGCCAGAACATGCCGAGCAAGAACGTGGCGAAGAGCGGCGCATTCACGAACCCGAACACCAGTTGCAACATGTCCATGATGTTGTTGAATTTCGAGGCGAGGTAGGCGCAGCCCACGCTGATGAGGATGCCGAACACCGTCGCCCAGCGGCCCATCCAGAGATAGTGGTTGTCGGATTTATTCTTGGCGATGTAGCTCTGGTAGATGTCATACGTCCACACGGTGTTGAAGGCGGTGACGTTGCCGGCCATGCCGGACATGAACGACGCCATCAGTGCCGTGAACCCGATGCCCAGCAGGCCGGTAGGGAAATACTTCGCCAGCATGACGGGGATGGTCATGTTGTAATCGGGCGTGCCGTCCTTGCCGACGGGCAGGAAGTTGCCGCCACCGGAATGGTGCATCGCGATGGCGATCATGCCCGGCAGGATGACGAGCGCCGGGAAAAGCATCTTGGGGATCGCGGCGATGAGCGGGGTGCGGCGGGCGGCGGACATGGAGTTGGCCGCCATGGCGCGTTGCACCACGAGGAAGTCCGTACACCAGTAGCCGAACGACAGCACAAAGCCCAGACCCATCGTCATGCCGAACCAGCCGACGCCCATGGGATTTTCCATGGCGCTGCCCATATGCACCCAGGAATTCGACCAGGTGCCGGCGGCGAAACCCGCGTCCGTGGCCACGGGAACGAGTTTCTCCTTCAACCCGGCCCAACCGCCCACGTCCTTGAGCGCGAGGAACACCAGCGGCGAGAAACCCAGCACGATCATGAAGAACTGGAGGACTTCGTTGTAGATCGCCGACGTGAGGCCGCCGAGGAAAATATAGACCAGCACGATGGTCGCGGACATCACGATGCACATGTCGTAATTCCAGCCCAGCAGGAGTTCGAGCAGTTTGGCCAGCGCGTGCAGCGAGATGCCGGAGGAGAACACCGTCATCGCCGCGAACGAAACGGCGTTGAACCCGCGCGTCTTCTCGTCAAACCGCAGCTTCAAATACTCGGGCACGGAACGCGCCTTTGACCCGTAATAGAACGGCATCATGAAGATGGCCAGGAACACCATCGCCGGAATCGCCCCCACCCAGTAGAAGTGGCTGGTCATGATGCCGTATTTGGCGCCCGAGGCGGCCATGCCGATGACTTCCTGCGCGCCCAAGTTGGCGGAGAGAAATGCCAAGCCAGTTACCCAGGCGGGAATGGAACGGCCCGAGAGCAGGAAGTCCGTGCTGGCTTTCATCCGCCGTTTGAGCAGCCAGCCAATGCCAATGACAAACACGAAGTAGATCAGCAGGATCGCGTAATCAATCAGGTTCAGTTGAATATGCATGGCGGGATGTTGATCGTGGCCCGGGGCCAAATAAGTGACAGGAATTCGATTTCTTGACGCTCCGCAGGTGATTGACCTGCAGCCCGGAGCCTGCCATACACGATGCCGCTTTCAACACCTGCACAATGATGTAGTCAAATCGGCTTTGTCACGCCCCGTCGAATTCGGAATACTGGAATGCCGTGTTAGCCGATTCTGTCGGCACGGCATTATCGCAGAATGAAGAATTCACCTGATGAGAATTTTCTTTTGGCGATGCCGCTGTTAATCAGCCGCTGATCAGAAGGCCGGTCGGTCGCTCCATGTGTGCGGAGGCATTTTGAAAATGAAACAGAACGAAAACGATTTGGTGCAGAAATCAATTGCATACCTCAAAACGCAATACGGCGAGGATACGATCCGGATGGACATCAGAAAAAATGGTGTCGTGGATGGCAACGGCGTTCTTGAAGTCGATTGTACGGTGAGTATCCATGGCGACCATTCCGACTGGACCAAATGGTTCAGTTTCAAGAATGGTTCTGTAACCGGAATGCGCTGGTCGGCCCATTAAATTTCCGATCAGACGCAAAGGGGTTCTGGCTATTGGTTTCGCCCTGCCCGCACCCGCCTAAAGCGGTTTTTGGTATTAACGATAGGGCTAATTGGCGGGTGGCCTCTTTATTAAGTTCCGAACTATAGCGGTTTTTTATGGTTGGTTTCCTCTTTGGAGAGAATCCCGTGTCTGCTTCACCGGCTCATGGTTTTTAATACTCCGGCAGGGCTTTGGGCTCCGATGGCAGGAAGGCGAGCAGCTTCTTCATCCGGAGGAGTTCCTCGCGGTATTCTACCTTGTCGACGCAGTTGGTTAATTCACGAGGATCGTTTTTCAAATCGATCAACATGGCGCCTTGGCGGCCGCTGTCGAACTCAGCATAGAGAAAACGCTCGTCTCGAACCGCCCGGTGCAATTTGCCTGCCCGGTAAGTGACTGCATAGGCTGGATGAGCCCAAGCCGCAGAGGGCGATCGCAGCAGCGGGATCAAACTACGTCCTTCGATGCCATCCGGGGCGGGCAGAGCACAAAGCTCGGCGAGGGTCGGGAAAATATCCAGTGACTGAACAACCCTTTGGCTGATGCCCCCTTTCGAAATCCCGGGTCCTGCCATAATGAGTGGCACATGAAGACCGAGATTGAACAGCGAGCCGTGCTTGGACCATTTGCCCTTTTCCCCCAGGTGGTATCCATGATCGCCCCAGAATACGACGATCGTATTCTTATCCAGGCCCAATTCACGGAGGGCATCCAAAACCCGCCCGGCGTTCCAATCCACCCATTTGACGGAAGCTTGATACGCTTGGATCATCTCCTTGGCCGCCGCTTCGCTGGCTTTCCGACCGATGAACAGATCGCCGTTGGGGGGAAGTGCAGCCGCGGGAAACTCCGGAGTGGCGTCGGCTTCGGGTTTGAAATCCACCGGGAGGGGAATGGTGTTCAGCGGAAGCGAATCGAACCACTTCTTGGGTGCGGCCGGCGGGGAATGAGGCTTGGAAAAACCGCAAGTCATGAAGAACGGCTTTTTGTTCGCGGCATGCTCGCGCAGCTTGGAGATCGTTTCGTCGGCGACCTTGAAGTCGGAGTGCGTTTCACCATCGCCTTCGAGAACGATGATCCGGTCTGAATTTGTGCGGTGCATGCTGAGATCGTAGGGTTTGTTGGATATGGGAGTGCCGACCGCCCGTTTGGCACCGTAGGTCCAGGATTGGGGATCGTCAGCGCTATCGTGGAAAACCTTGCCAATACGAAGCGAATCATAGCCCGCGTTTTTGAAAAGCTGCGGTAGCGTGACCATCTCCGGATAGGAGTCACGGAAGTAGTTCCGGTTGAGGAGGGCACCCGTCGTCGTGGGGTGCCGGCCGGTCAGCATGGAAGTGCGGGACGGGTTGCAGAGGGGATACTGAACCCAGGCGTTGGCGAAGCGGACCCCTCTTCCCGCCAGCCGGTCCAGGTTTGGGGTTTCGACATAAGATCCGTAACAACTGAGGTCCGGCCGCAAATCATCGGAAAGGATGAACAAAACGTTTGGGCGGGCCGGGCTGGCCAAGGCCACGCTGGCGAGGAATGGGAAAAGGCCGATCACTGCAAGCGGGCGTCTGATCGTGCGGCTGAGGATACGGTGAATCCAATTCATAATTGCTGGCGGTTTTTGTTTTTGTTCGTGGCGAAATAACTGATGGGAAATTGATTTTGTGCCGCGGCGCGGTTCATCCGCGGTGCGGGTGCTGCCATGGTTGGCGATACTCCCGCTTGAGCAGCGCATTGGCCGCGGCGTTGCCGACGATCTGGCCGCTGGCGTTGTCCCACACGACCTGGCTGCCGGTGTCGTACGCGATCATCGCTAGCTTGACGGCGGTCGTGGAGTCCACGCCCACGTTGATAGGACAGCCGGGTTGCTGCCGGGTGCGCACGGCATTGAGGAACTCGGCCATGTGAAGCTTCCCGGTGTCGGCGCCCACCTTGTTGACCTGACGCTCGGCATTCTTGCCCTTGGGAATCACCACCCAGCGATCATCGGCTACGAAGATGGTCTGCTGCTCGCCGTAGAAAAAGATGCCGTTGGATACGTCGGGCGTGTACTCCTCCGCACCCCAGATCCGGTGCCGCCAGATGAGCGGGCAGGAGGCGAAGTCAAACTGCGCGGTCAGCACGTCGGGCGTGGTGATCTTCCCTTTCAACGCGTACAAGCCACCGCTGGCGGACACTTTTTGCGGCGCGGTTTCGCCCAGGATCATGCGGGCGGCGTCAATCAAATGGATGCCCCAGTCCACCAGATGTCCGTGGCCGGTGGTGGCCTCCAGCCGCCAGTTCATGTGGCCCACCTGGGGACTGTAGGGAATCTTTGGCGCGGGACCGCACCAAAGATCCCAGTCGAGCGAGGTGGGCGGGGGTTGCGGTGTGGGATCCTTGGTGCCGGCGGTGTAATTGATCGTAGCCTCGGCGCAGACGACGCGTCCCGCGTGGCCGGCCTTCAGGTGATCACGCACCGCCTGGAAAGCCGGGCTTTGCCGGCGCTGAAAGCCGACTTGCACGATGCGCCCGCTTTTCTGCACGGCTTCGGCCATGGCGCGACACTCGCGGACATCGTAGGCGAGCGGCTTCTCGCAATAGACATCGAGACCACGGCCGAGCGCGGCGATCAGTTGCAGCGCGTGCCAATGCGGCGGGGACGCGATGATCACGGCGTCGAGGCCCGTCACCGCGAGCAGCTCCTCGTAGCCCTTGAACGTTTTCGGGCGGCTGCCTTGGAGCTTCTCGACCTTGTCGGCGCTTTGGCTCAGGTGGGCGCTGTCCACATCGCACAACGCGATCACTTCCACGCCGCCAACCTTGAATGCGGCCTCGACATCCACCATGCCGTACCAACCACAGCCGATGAGGCCAAGCTTGAGCTTGCGGTCGGGGTCAGCGGCGCGGAGCACCGACGAGAACGAGGAGAGTGCCGCCGCGCCCAAGGCGGCGGAGTGCAGGAACTGGCGTCGCGAGACAGTGTTCATGGGCGAAGTGTGGCAAACCGGACGGGCCGCGACAAGTTGAAGAACACGAGCCGGGCGGCACGAGCGTTGCGCCGACCGGAATTCCCCTGCTCGCAGGTCCAGGCCAAGTGACCCATCGCCATCCACCGGAAGAAATTTATTCATCATCGTTCACTTTGCCGCCCTTGCGCATCGCCTTCTTGTCACCATCGGCAGGCCCGTTGCGGGGTGAATCCGGTTCGTTGTGCGTGGGTAGAAGTTTTTTGAAGCGGGCGATGATCTCTTTGTTTTCGGGATTCGCGGCCAGATTCTTGTGTTCCAGCGGGTCGGTGGAGTGGTCGTAGAGTTCCTCAGCACCATCGGCTTTGCCGCCATACCAGGTGTAGCGGTAGCGTCCGTCGGTGAGGGAGTGGTTCTTGAACTGATAGGTGGTCAGGGTCGGGAAATTCCACTCCATCTTCGGATTTTTCAGCAGCGGCGCAAAGCTGCGCCCTTCGTTTTCCGCATTAGGCGGCAGCCCGCACAGTTCCACCAGCGAGGGATACATATCGAGCAGGTTGACCACCCCGTCGCATTTGAAACCGGGCGGCGTCACGCCGGGCACGCGGACGATAAACGGCACGCGGTCCGACTCTTCCCACAGATCGGTCTTGCCGTATTTCAGCTTTTCGCTGAGATGCCAGCCGTGGTCGCCCCAGAGCATGATGATGGTGTTGTCGGCATACTTGCTTTTTTCCAGCGCCTCAAACAGCACGCCGAGGCAGTGATCCATGTAGCTGATGCTCGCCAGATAGGCCCGCTGCGCCTGTTTGTGCAGGTTGGCCTTGTCAATCTCCGCAAAAAATCCTTTTTCGGATTTGAAGATCGGCCTGCCGTCCTTGCCGACGATGTCATTGAGATCATCGCGGAAAATTTCAACGGGTTTGATTTTATCCAGCGGATAGAGGTCGTAAAACTGCTGCGGGACGATCCACGGCAGATGCGGTTTGGAGATGCCCAGCGCCAGGAAGAACGGCTTGCCGTCAAAGTCGCGCTGGAGCTGATCGGCTGCCCATTGGCAGGCGAGATAATCTTTGGTCTCTTGCACCGGCGCCTTGCAGGCGCCCCAGGATAAGGGGTCTTTGTCGCCGGTTTTTACGCCCAGTGCGGCAGCAGGTGATTCCTCCCACAGCATGCCTTTGTTGCCGCCGCCCGGATTGGCGAACTCGTGAAACGCCCACTGGCCTTCATCAATGCCAGCCGCCGTAGGATGCTTGTGGAAGATTTTCCCGGCGGAAAGCGTGTGATAGCCGTGCTTGCCGAAATAGTCCGGCAGAGTGACGACATCCCTGGCCTTCGGCGCGTTCTTGAGATTCTGAGTGTTGCCGTAAACACCGGTTGAAGAGGGCCGCTTGCCGGTGAGCATAGCCGACTGGGACGGGCAGCAAACCGTGGAGGGGCAATAGGCCTTGTTCATCACCATCGCCTGCTGGCTTGCCAGCCGATCAAGGTTGGGGGTGATGGCCTGCGGGTTGCCGCCGAGGCAGCCGACCCAGTCGTTCAAATCGTCAACGGCGATGAACAGAACGTTGTAACGCTTGCCCTTAAGTTTTCCGAGGCCGGGGACATCTGTCTTGGCAGGCAGGCTGGGGCTTGGTTGTGCGGCAGGCCGGGGAGAGTCCGCAGCACCGCAGACTGCGGCGAGCGGCGTGAACAGCAGGGCGGTGAGGATCGTGAGTGAGGATTTCATGGTTATCACGGCTATGGCCACTAATGCAGTTGGTCTGAACAGTATGTTTTTTCTATTTTTCGTGTGCTCGCGCGGATGCCGGTTCGTTTTGCATTTTTGGAAAGTTAAATTTTTCAATCGGCGAAACTGTTCTGGCGCTTTTAATCAGCACTTCGAGTTCAGCCACTACTTCCGGATGCCGGCTGGCAATGTTGCGCTCTTCCTTCGGATCAACGGATAGATCATAAAGTTCGAGCGGCGATTTGGGATCAACAAACACATCATAACGAACGCCCTTCCAGTTTCCTTTGCGGATGGCGACGCGACCCTTCTTTTCGTGGAACTCCCAGTAGAGATAGTCGTGCTGGTGCTGCGTGCCTTGTTGCAACAGCGTCGGCAAAAAGGAAACGCCATCAATGCCCTTGGGAGTGGGCTGGCCTGTCAGTTGCGCCATCGTGGGGAGGACATCATGGAATGCCGAGACATGGTCGGTGACGGTTCCCGCCGGGATTTTTCCCGGCCAGCAGGCGAGCATCGGCACGCGGATCCCGCCTTCATAAAGATCCCGCTTGTATCCACGCAATCCCCCGTTGGATTTGAAGTAATCCGGATCATGTCCGGCTTCCTGGTGGGGGCCGTTGTCCGAAGTGAAAATGACCAGCGTGTCGTCGGCGATTCCGAGCTCCTTGAGTTTCGCCATCAGCTCACCGATGTCCTCATCCAGCGTGTCCACCATTGCCGCGAAGGCCGCATGCGCTTCGGATTGCGACCCGTAGGCAAACTTACGGAAGTCAGGACCGCCATCGACGCCTTGATAGGATTTCTCCGGGAGGAATTTGCCGCGATATTTTGCCATATTTTTGTCCGGGGCGAACATTTCGGCATGGGGCTGGATCGCCGCATAATAGAGGAAGAACGGGCCGTCCTTGTTCCTCTCCACAAACCGGAGCGCCTGCTCCTGAATCAAGTCCGGAGCATACTCCTGGGTTTCCATGCCGAAATTCCCCCAGAGCATTTCACGCTGATGATCGTTCCACAGAAAATAGGGATAGTAATGGTGGGCCATCCGCTGGCAGTTGAACCCGTAAAACCGGTCAAATCCCATCCTGAGTGGCTCACTGGCGCTGCCGGGTGCGCCCAGTCCCCATTTGCCAAACGCGCCGGTTACGTAACCGGCCTTTTTGAACATGTGCGCCATGGTGAAGGTGTCCGCAGGCATGGCTTGCTGTCCCTCGGGCTGGACTTCAGAATTCCCCCGCACCGCCCCGTGTCCCACGTGCAACCCGGTCATGAGTGATCCTCGCGCGGGCGCGCACACCGGTGCCGACGAGTAATGTTGTTTGAACAGGATTCCCTTCTTCGCGATGGCGTCGATGTTCGGAGTACTGAAACGGGTCTGGCCGTAGGCGCTCAAATCACCATAGCCGAGGTCATCGGCAATGATGTAGATCACATTGGGTTTGGTGGCGGCCTGGCTGAAGTTCGCCACGCAAACAAGGGCGAGGATGAGTAGTTTTTTCATCATGATAATCTTGTTTGATGTTATTCGTAGCGGAGAAACAAAACACCATCCGGATTGACATTGATTTCAACGGCTGTCCGGCATCACTTCACTCGCGACTGAAAGGCCGAAAGGGTCTGTTGATCTTTCTCCTTCAGTCTTGCGTTCTTGAGCAGGTCCACAATGCCTCTGGCATCTGAACCCAGCAGGAGCAAGTTGGCCCAAGCACGGCCTTTTCCGGCTGACTTTCCATCCGCTCCGGTGATGACCTCCGCGAGCGAACGCAGCGCCTCGTCCTTCTGGTGCCCGATCTGGCACAAATAGAGAGCGGCTGTCACCCGCACATCCAGCGTCTGCTCGTCTTGCACGTCGGTTTTGATCAACTTTTCCATGATCTTGAGAACTTCCGGGGTGGCGGCCTGCTTGCCCAGTTGAATGCACCCAATCACGCCCCAATAGCGATAGCCTTCATCGCTCGAGCCGAGCAGTTCGACCAGCTTGGGCAGATCGGCTGGTTTGGCAAAGTTCGCCCCGTCAGCCGCCTTCATATAGCCCTGCTGGTCATACAACTTCGGATTCCGAATCAGATCGTAAATGGTGGTTTTGTTCTGCTTGGCGCGATTCACCAAAATTCCTTCCGGCAGAAAGCCGCAGTCGTGAAGCGTTGTCTGTTGTTGCTTCAAGCCTTCACGCATGCGAGCCAGTCGTTGGGCTTGGGCGGGATCATCGGCCAGGTTCTTCACGTTGTCCGGGTCGCTCTCGCAATCGAACAGTTGCTCGACCGGCTTGGGCCGGAAGAAGGACCCCGTTATCGCGTCGGTCTTCCCGGCTTTGTGATACGCTTCCCAAGCCTGCATGGAAGGCGCCTTCCAGAGATATTCCAGGTACTGTCCGTTCGGACGAAACGGATCGTAGTTACGAATATACAGGTAACGGTCATCCCGCAACGCCCGCTGCATGTCGGGGACTTCGTCCATGCGCTCACGGGCCAGAAAGACGTACTCGCGCGGTGGATCCTGTTTTTCGCCAAGGAATATGTTCCCCTGCATCTCGGGAGGAATCGCCGACTTGGTGATGGCCAGCCACGTTTTGGGCATGTCGATAAAGCTGATCAGGCGATCAATGCGAGCGCCCGGCTTGTCTGCGGGCCAGAGATGTTTGAACTTCTCCGGGATGCGCATGATGAACGCCGCCCGCGTGCCAGAATCATAGAGGAAGCGCTTGCTGCGTCCGATGATGCCTCCATGATCCGAGCTGTAGATGACGATGGTGTCATCGGCGAGACCGTCCGCTTCCAGTTTGGCGAGGATATTGCCAAGTGCTTTGTCCGCACCCATCACACCAGCGGTGTAGCGAGCGTAGTCCATGCGCATTTCAGGAATGTCCGGATGATAAGCCGCGAGTTTCATCGCGGCCGGAGCGAAATCCTCATGCGTCTCCTTGTCCTTGTGCAGGTAGGACTCGTGGCATCCGGCGGAGTTGTCGACCTGGAAGAATGGCTGGTCCGGTTTGCGGCTCGGATTCTTCCAAGCGGTATCCTCATAGGAATCCCAAGTGTTTACGTAGTTCCCGACGCTGCCTTCGTTCTTACCGCCGCCAAAACCTCCGACCTTGCGATTCGACGTGTTGTAGTCCGTCTTCGTGGAATTGGCGGTGAAATAGCCGTTGGCCCGCAGCGCATCGGGATACCAGGCCAGCGAGGTCGGCAGTTCGTTCAGGCTGCGCATGTAGATCGTCCCCGCCGAAACCGGATGAACGCCTGTAATCCAGCCACTGCGGGCCGGCGCGCAGACCGGAGCATGCGCAAAACAGCGCGTGTATAGGAAACCCTCTTGCGCAAACTTGTCGAAGTTTGGGGTCTTGATCTGCTTGTTGCCATAGCAGCCGAGCCAATTGGCGCTCATATCCTCGCCCGTGATCCACAGTATGTTCGGCTTTTCTTCCGCAGCACCCACCAAACACACCTTGAGCACGAGCAACACGCCGATCCATTTTAATTTCATACGAATAGTTCCTTCCGCTCCATATAATTCACATGGCCTCGCCAGCTCACACCTTCCACGGCCCACGGTAGTTCCGCGTTAGCCACTTCGGATCACCGGCGCGTTTGGCAAAGTTAAGCTT
This sequence comes from uncultured Bifidobacteriaceae bacterium, assembly GCA_964574525.1. Lineage (GTDB taxonomy): Bacteria > Verrucomicrobiota > Verrucomicrobiia > Limisphaerales > JADLHS01 > WYBW01. Next base: position 5,699 of record CAZNOE010000040.1, on the reverse strand, counting down.
CTCCGGATTCCACCCTGTTTTCTGCTGATGTGCGTAGGCTAGGTTCATTAAATGACATCAGGTGTCCTCGAAAATAAACCACGACTCGGTCAAAGGCATCTCGCCCATTTGGATTACATGGCTCGACTCTAGGTTGCACAAACGGGTGCGACAAGGCCGATCCGACTGCATAATTGTGCAGGTGTCCCTGGCCTTCACCGCAGTGGTATTCTAAGCAATGAAAATGACGATCGGAACGGCGGGCGACTCCTACTATGTGTGGGCCACCACCAGTTTAGCCGTCCCGATTGAGATCTGGCGGCGCGTTCTCGGTGACCAATCAGGTGGTCCCCGGAGTTCCCGAGAACTTCTACCAGATCGAACATTGAATCGTCCCGGTTGAGTCAATGCGGCTGGTTCTCGTTATTGAAATCCACTGGGGGGGAAACCTGAACCGTTTCCCCTGCAGCTTTTGATCGGTTGAAGCGTTGACTGTGATTCGGTTGGCGGGCCGGCAGGAAATTCGGTGTGGAAGCATTATGGACAAGCTCATGAAACTGATAGCGGCGGCGCTCGTAATCACGATGACGTATTTTGTCGGCTGCACCGGGCTGTCCCTGAACCTTAAATCCAGCATCACCCAAATGTCCTTCGGTCGAATTGCGGGCTGAGGGATCTAGGACAACGTATTTCAACACGCTAAAAAACCATTAATCGAACATGAAAAAAACTCTAACACTTATTACGGGCCTGCTATTGGCACCGCTGGTCAACTTGCCTGCTGCCGAGCCGGCGCACGCACCCTACAACGTGCTGTTCATCGCCATTGATGACCTGAACGACTGGGTCGGAGCTTTTGGCGGAGCGCCGCAGGCGCAGTCAGCCACGCCGCGGATGGACAAGTTTGCCCAGAGCGGATCTGTCGTCTTCCAGCAGGCCAATTGCGCCGGGCCGGTTTGCTGTCCGTCACGCTCAGCTTTGCTGTCGGGCTTTATGCCGAACCGGACCGGGGTTTATGGCAACAGCCAGGATATGCTCGATTCCAAGTTGGTGCAGTCGCATTTCACGCTGCCGGAGTATTTTTCCAAGCACGGCTACCGGACCTTGTCCACGGGCAAGATTTTCCACGGCGGCCTAGCAGCCTGGGCATTTGATGAATGGTTCCCTAAGCAAGGCGGGAGTGGTTCGCAGGTTGACCCGGAGCATGCGACTTCCCGGAAACGGAACCTGATTGACGGCAAGCCCGCGCCGTTCCCTCCGTCGAAGAGCACTGGGAACGATAGTGGCGATGGTGAAGGCGTGGACTTTGCCTGGGGTCCAACCAAGGGCCCCAAAGAAGAAAGCAAGGATTGGAAGGCGGCGGAATGGGCGGTGGCGCAACTGGCCAAGCCATCGGCGAAACCCTTCTTCCTCGCTCTGGGCATTTCCAAACCGCATTTGCCTTGGTATGTGCCGCAGGAGTATTTCGATCGTTTTCCGCTGGAGAGCATCAAGATTCCGGAGTTCCGTCTCGATGACCTCGGCGATATCGTGGACGCCAAGGGAAAAGTCAAATTCAAGCCCAGCGATGATTTCAATTGGGTGCAGCAGGACACGAACTTGTTCAAGCGCGCGGTGCAGGCCTATCTGGCCGCCTCCAGCCATGCGGATGATTGCGTGGGGCTGGTGCTGGATGCTCTGGAGAAAAGTCCGGCTCGGGACAACACCATCGTCGTCATCTGGGGCGACCACGGCTGGCATCTGGGCGAGAAATTGCGCTTTCGCAAAGCCACGCTCTGGGCCGAATCCACCCGGCTGCCGTTGACCATCCGTGTGCCGGGGATGAAGGCGCGGCAGGATTGTTCCCGCCTGGTAAACTTGATGGACCTTTATCCAACGCTCATCGAGTTGTGCGGCTTGCCGGCCAAACCGGAAATTGACGGGCGGAGCATCGCCCCACTGCTGCGCGATCCGAAGCTGCCCTGGCCTTACCCGTCCATCACCATCGAGGACGCAGGCAACGCCTCCGTGCGGGACGAGCGCTGGTATTTCATCCGCTACGATGATGGGACGGAGGAGTTCTACGATATGCAACGCGACCCGATGCAGTGGACCAATCTCGCCGCTTCAAAAGATCCCGAAATCCTTGCTCAGAAGTCGCGGCTGGCAGCTTCGTTCCCCGCGTCGTTTGCACCCGCTATATCCAAAGACAAGAACAGCAAAGAAGAAAAAAACAGTAGTACGCCCGACCCGGCCATCAAAGCCAAGAGAGCCGCTACCCAGCTCAAGTAATTCCCCAATAAATCCAATCGGAACTCGAAGCAAAACCGGACTGCAAAAATATGAGAAAATCAATTTTGAGTCTGTTAGCGGTGACGGTGTTGTGCGCCGGGACCTTCTCCGTCGTGGCTGGACCAGCGTGGCCGGACATCAAGGTCGAGGTGAAGGCCGATCTGCCGGTCACGATGAAGCAAAGCTTGAAGAAACAGGCGGACGGTTTCCATCGTTTGGCCATCACACTTTCCAATCAAGGCCAGCAGCCGCTAACGATTGAGAAGATCACCATTCGCATTCCCGTGGTTAGTTACCTGACGAACGATCTGGAAATGCTCTATGGCGGCAGTTGCATGGGACAGACACCGCTGTTGCGCCAGAATGTCGGCAAGCAAACCGCTAAAAGCTCCAGCCACATGTATGAGATGGTGCGGCTCGCGGATGGGCAGTATCTGTTCGCCGGCTCGCTGTCGTGGCGCATTTTCCTACCGAGTTTCACTTTGAAGGACGGGGTCTTTGAAATCTGGTCCTACGGCGAAGGCAAACAACTCAAGCCCGGCCAGACCATTCAGTATGAGCAGATCGTGCTTCGGCGCGCGGGCGACTGGGTTGAACTGCTCAATCAATTCGGCAAAGCCATCGCCAAAGAGAACGGCATCAAGAAGGTCAAGAACGTCGACTTCAAAGGCTGGGCAACGTGGGACTACTATGCCTACGTGTTTTCCACGAACGACATTTATGAGAACATGGAAAAAATCAAGGCGTTGAGCCCCGCAGCCAATTTGATCCAGATTGACGCCGGCTGGTATTCGGCACGCGGCGATTACAAGGTTCGCACCAATCTGGCTTCCGGAATGAAGGAGATTGCGGATCGGATCAAAGCCGCTGGCATGATGCCGGGGATTTGGATTGATGGATTCCGGGCCAATTCAACCTCGGAAGTCTGTATTAAACACCCGGAATATTTCCTGCACGATCAGGATAGCAACATGATCATCGAGGTCAGGCGGCCGACCGGCCCGGATCGCGACCGGGTTTACTTCGACTATTCGCACCCCGGTGCTCGCGCCCACATCGCCGAGCGCATCCGCGCCATCGTAAAGGATTATGGCTTCCCTTACGTCAAAATTGATTTCATGCGCTTTGGCTTGAATCAGGAGATCATGAAAAACAAGCCAGCGGTCAAGCGCATCAAAGCCCATGATCCAACCATCACGGACGTGGAGCGGATGCGTCTCGGGTTGCAGGCCATGCGCGAGGCTGTGGGCAAAGAGAATTATCTATTGGGCTGCTCGGCGGTCTTCGGTCCGTGCATCGGCTTCGTTGACGGCATGCGCACTGGCGGCGACGTCAGTCCAAGATATGAAGCCTTCCCCGAGCGCTCACTGGCCAACCTCGGTCACTTCTATTTGAGCGGCAAAGTTTTCAATGGCGATATTGATTACCTCACTTTCCGCGCGGCGGCGGACGAAGATGAGAAGGTTTCCAAAGAAGAAGTCAAACGCGGCGGCAGCCTGACGATGAACGAAGCGCAAATGTGGGCGGACTTGAACAAGCTCTACGGCAACTGTCGGCTGAATAGCGACAACCTGATGACGCTCCGAGCGGACCGTCAGGCACTGGTGAAAGAGGTGTTCGAGTATCCGGCGATGGACGAGACCGTGCCGCTGGATCTCTGGCAGCATGCCACCCAAAAGGGCGACGGCTTCGAGTTGGTACTCGCACGCAAGGGCAAGGATATCTATCTGGGCGTCTTCAATTGGAGTGACGCGCCGAAGGAATACGCGCTGGCGGCGTTCGGGAAGCCCGAGCCGGTAAAATTGGCGGGCCGTCATTCTGTGATCCTAACATACGACGGGAAAGATTCGTTCACCCAACTTTGTAAAAAACTACAATCGCGATGAAATCAACATGCTCAATATCCAACCCTTTGGTGCGTATCTGTGCGACAAGTTTCCTGACGATTGCCCTGCCAGTGATGGTTTGTGCCGAAACCGTAGGCGTGTTCTTTGAGCCATCGGTGGAGCAAATCACATTTGCGGCAGGCGACGTAAAAGCAGCGCTGGAGAAAAATAAATACACCGTTGAACTGCTGCCGCTGACCGCTCTTAAGGCATCCTATCCCAACAAGAAAGTGGTCATTGCCCTCCCAAAAAATGTTGAGATCAAAAATCTTTTGGAGGCGCAAGGCGGCAAGTTTCCGGAGGGGCTTGGCGAACAGTCTTATGAAATGCTCACAACCCAGAACGGAAAGACGTCCTGTTGGGTGATCGGCGGGGATGCGAGCGGAGCCATGTATGGCGGTTTGCAAATTGCCGAAGACATCACATTCAGCGGGTTCGGAAAGCCTTACAACCATCGAGTGTCGCCCACAATCATGCGGCGCGGCGCCAAATTGAACATGGCGTTCGACCGGCGGCTGCCTACTTATGCCGGCGGCAAAAAATTCCATACTTCCGCGGCGCTGTCTGTAAAGCAGACTTGGGATTTTTCGTTTTGGGAGGAGTGGATTGATGAACAAGCCAGAAATCGTTACAACGTGCTAACGGTATGGAATCACAACCCATTTCCGGCTCTGGTCACGGTGCCCGGATTTGAAGATTCCACATTGCCCTACATCGAAGGCTCCCCGCAATCCACCGACGGCTTCAAAGAAGACAAGTCATTGACCATCGAAAACAGAATTCTGTTCTGGAAGAGGGTCATGCAACACGCCAAGAACCGCGGTTTTGATTTCTACTTCTTCAACTGGAACATCGTCCCGGAGCATGTCAACACATTGGAGAAGTATAAGAACGACATGACCCGGGGTGACTTGACGGATGAACTGACCAAAAAATATCTGAATAGCGCCATCAAAAAACTCCTGGAAACTTATCCGGACCTGGCCGGGTTTGGTGTTTCGCCGGGCGATGACATGAGCGATGCCGATCCGGCGCCAAACAAAAAAAAGAAGCCGACCAAGAAGGAAGTGGCACAATGGGTGTACGAAGCATACAGCAAAGGCATCACGGATTATGCTCGCGAAAACAGGGAGCGCAAATTCGTCTTCATCCATCGTCTGCTCAAGGTCGAGTATAACGATGTTCACGAGAACTGGAAAAAGATCGTCGCGGAGTTTCCCAATCTTCAATTCGATGTTTCGACGAAATATTGCATGGCCTTCACGTATTCCACCACTACTCCGGAGTGGCCAAAATACGACATGAGGGATCTGAATGACAAAGGCGGGGCCACTTGGCTCACGCTTCGTAACGACGGTTTCTTCTACTCCGACTTTGGAGATCCAAAGTTTATCAGAGAATTCCTTGGCAATCTTCCGCCGAGTCAATACTCCGGGGGCAAGCACGATGGCAAACCCTGCCTGCGCGGAATCTACCTGGGGCACGATGCATACACCCCGACGCGGTCATACCGTGTTGACTCACGGCAAAATGTTACCGAAGGCGGGAGCCGTTAGAGCTTCG
>CAZNOE010000039.1:0-17934 GCA_964574525.1 uncultured Bifidobacteriaceae bacterium | reverse complement strand
ACCTCCGCGAATTCTGCGGCCGGCCCACGCCGCTTTACCTCGCCGAGCGGCTGACGCGCGAATTGGGCGGCGCAAAAATTTATCTCAAGCGCGAGGACCTGCTCCACACTGGCGCGCACAAGATCAACAATTGCATCGGGCAAATCCTCTTGGCGCGGCGCATGGGCAAGAACCGCATCATTGCCGAAACGGGCGCCGGCCAGCACGGCGTGGCAACCGCCACGGTCGCCGCGATGTTTGGATTCAAGTGTGTCATTTACATGGGCGCGGTGGATTGCGAGCGGCAGGCGCTCAACGTCTATCGCATGAAAATGCTCGGCGCGGAAGTCGTGTCGGTGAAGGCCGGCCAGCAGACGCTCAAGGAAGCCATCAACGAAGCCATGCGCGATTGGGTGACAAACGTGCGCAGCACACACTACATCCTCGGAACGGTTTACGGCGCGCATCCGTATCCGCTCATGGTGCGGAATTTTCAACGTATCATCGGCGACGAAGCGCGGCGGCAGATTCTGGAAAAGGAAGAGCGCCTGCCCGACCTGCTGATCGCGTGCGTGGGCGGCGGATCGAATGCGATTGGGCTGTTTTATCCTTTTCTCAAAGACACATCAGTGAAGATGGTGGGCGTTGAGGCCGGCGGCGAAGGTATCGAAGCGGGCAAACACGCGGCGCGGTTTCAAGGCGGCTCGCTCGGCGTCCTGCAGGGCACGCGCTCGTATCTGCTACAGGATGAATTCGGCCAGGTGCAACTCACCCACAGCGTTTCTGCCGGATTGGACTACGCGGCGGTCGGTCCCGAACACGCCTGGTTGCGCGACCAGAAACGCGTCGAATACACCTACGCCACCGACGACAAGGCGCTGGAAGCGTTTCAGCGTCTGGCGCGACTCGAAGGCATTATTCCCGCGCTCGAATCCGCCCATGCCATTGCGGAAGTCATCAAACGCGCTCCACAGATGCGGCGGGACGAGTTGATAATCATCAACCTCTCCGGCCGCGGCGATAAAGACGTGGCGCAGGCCGCAGACAAAGTGGGATTGCAGATGCCGAAGTGAGCTTGGATTGGCGCAGAGTCGAGCGTGCGGAAAAGCGCCGTGCCCTGCTCCGTACAATTCCTCGTTCGACATTTCCGCCCAGATGTCGCATAATTCTCCCAGATGAAGGCAATGATGGGTCATGGCCACGGCAGCAAGGATGTGGCGCGCATAACGGCGAGGGTGCGGTTGTGACTCCGGGCTGGAGGGCTTCTTGATTATGATGCCAGACCGGATGCAAGCGCAGCGCTTCGAGCGCAAGTATTTCATCACTGAACGGCAAGCGCAGCAGGTGCGCGAGTTCGTCAGTGGTTATCTCCAGCCGGACGAATACAGCGCCGGACGCGCCGGCGGCTTCTATGAAGTACACAGCTTGTACCTGGACTCCGACGAACTCACGACCTATTGGGCGACGGTTCATTGCGAGAAGAAGCGCTTTAAGTTGCGTGTGCGCTATTACGACGATGATCCGGAGTCGCCGCTGTTCTTCGAGATCAAGCGGCGCGAAAACGAGTGCGTCCTCAAGCAGCGCGGCGCAGTCCATCGCAGCGCGGGAGACTTGCTGCTGGTGGGACAGTTGCCCGGCCCGGAACATCTGATCGCCCAGAAGCCCGCTCATCTTGCCGCGTTGCAACGATTCTGCCACTTCATGCAGCGTCTTCGTGCGCACCCCACCGTACACGTGGGCTACTCGCGGGAAGCGTGGGTCAGCCCGCAGGGCAACTCGGTGCGGGTGACGATTGACCGGGACGTACGCGGTGAACCCCAACCCGAAGCCTTGTTCGCGACGCACATGGACCGGCCTGTCTCTCCCTTCGGCAAACGGCAAGTGCTCGAGTTGAAGTTCACCGACCGCTTCCCCGGTTGGTTCAAGGATGTCGTTCAACATTTTGATCTGTTACAAACCGGCGCGCCCAAGTATTGTGGCAGCGTGGTCGAAGCGGGCGAACAGCGTGTTGGGCGACGCAGTCCGAACGGAGAACAACAAAAGCTGGCGGAATTGATCAAATTCTGCTAGGAAGCGCGGTGGCAGACGCAGCTATGTTTGACAGCTTTTTGAATGGCGATTTTGGGCGGGCGCCGACGAATTTTCCGGCGTTGATCCTTGGCTTGCTGCTCTCGCTGGCCGGTGGTCATGTGCTTGCATGGGTTTACATGGTCACGCATTCCGGGTTGTCGTATTCCCGTTCGTTCGTCAAATCTCTGATCGTGATGCCCGTGGTCGTGGCGCTGGTGATGCACGTGTTGGCCAACAACATCATCACCGCGTTCGGCATGATGGCCGTCTTCACGATCGTTCGTTTCCGCAACATGCTTCGCGACACGCTGGACACGACCTACATTTTGCTGGTGCTGGCGTTGGGCATGGCGGCGGGTAGCCAGAAATTCATCACTGCAGTCGCGGGCCTCGCAGTCATGGCGCTGGCGCTGCTATACCTGTGGGCGACGTCTTTCGGGAGCCGCCATCGCTACGATGTCATTCTCAACGTGCGTTGGTCCCGGCCCCTCGCGGACCTGCCCGAAATGGATCATTTGTTGGAACGCCATGCCCGCCGGACCCGCCGCGCCAGTCAGCGCGCCAGTCACGACGTGGGAGCGGGTTCGGACCTGTCCTATTGGTTGCTGTTGCGTGATCCGTCGCGCGTGGACGACTTGCTCAACGAGGTGCGCGCAGTGAACGGCGTCACACACGTCAGTTCGATCCTCGCGGAGGATGAATCAGAGGTTTAAAGATGGCAGACCAGGATTTGAAACCGATTCCCACTCCCGCCAGGCAGCACTGGCGCGAGTTCCGAGTCGCCTACCTGCCGCTCATCACGTTCATGGCGCTCGTCGTGTTGATCGGCTGGATGTGGACGCGCTATGTCGCGCCCGCCACCATCATCGGCGAAGTTGAAACGGTCCGCGCGAATATCATCAGTGTCGTCGCCGGCACCGTGAAGGAACTCAAAGTAGATCGCCTGGAGACCGTCACTGCGGGTCAGGAACTCGCCGTCATCACCCTGCGTGATCCGGAGCAGATTGATGCTGAACTTGCGGCTGCGGAGGCCGATCTGCGTGTGATGAAAGCCCGGATGGACCTGGACAAAACGCGCAATCTCGATGCCTATAGCCGTCTCCGGCAACAACTGCTGGCCGAGCAGCTCAACCTCGAACTCGCGCGCATCCATCGCTTGCAGGCCGAGGGCGAATTTGACCGCACCAAGAAACTTTTTGAAGGCGAACTCATCGCCCGCGGGCCGGCAGCAGAGCGCAACGATTTCGGCTACGATGTGGCGTTGCGCGACCGCGATGTGCTCCGCGCCGAAGTGGCCGCCCGCGAAAAAACGGTGTCCGGACTCGAAACCAGCGTGCGGCAAATGCAGGCCGCTGGCGCAGCGGATACAAATCCATCCGACGCCGCGATCGAGCGCGCCATCGCTGCCCAACGCGAACTTTTGCAGCGCCTCCAGAAGCCCGTCGTGCTCCGCTCCCCGATCAACGGCTTTGTCAGCGTGGTCAACCATCTGGCCGGCGAAAAGGTGACGGCTGGCCAGCCCATTCTCGTTGTCAGCGCCGAAAAGTCGGATCGAATTATCGCGTGGGTTCGCCAGCCGATCACGACCCGGCCACAAGTCGGAGACGTCGTCGAGGTGCGCCGCATGAGGCTTGGCCAGCGGCCTTTTGAAGCGACCGTGGTGCGGGTGGGCAAGCAGCTTGAGCAGATCAACCCCACGGCGAACACTCTCAGCCAAACCATTGAACGCGCCGAGTTTGGCCTGCCTTTGATCGTGCAAGCGGCCAACACCCTCGATCTCATTCCCGGGGAGGCCTTGCAGCTCCGCATCATCAAACATGTCACTGGTGCGGGAGCAGACTGATTGCCCCGTAATGCGTGCAGTTTGAAGTGTGAGATTTACTCCTAAGACATAGAATTGCGTTCCATATCCTAAATGCGCTATCACTAACTGCGTGAATCGGTGGAAAGCGATTTTGAGCCTGCTTCTCCTGGCATTGTATTTGCCGATTACATCGCATTCCACATTGGCGTCTCTCCCTGGCCTCGAATTCTTGCGGTGCTCGGCTGATAAATCGTCCGATTGCGATGGAGACGGATGCCAGTGTTGCGAGTCCGGCCCATTTCAGGCAGAAGTTTTTCAAGTTCAGATTTCAGTGGCGCTCGGGGTGATCGTTCCTCCGCCAACCTTTTCAGTGTTGGACTATTTGCCGCCCATAGAGCCACCGCCAGTATTTCCTACTCACTCCCCTCCAGAGCTTGCCGCGTCCTGGCAATTCTCCTTCCGCACGGCGCTGCCGCCACGTGCTCCTTCCCGTGCTTCATAACTAAGTCCTCTGACTGAGGGCTTCTCCGTTTGTTCGGCGTGTGTTCACGCCGTGGTTTGGCCGTTCACAGTCAGCTTTTCCGTGTTTGATTTTATGAAGTATAGCATTTTGAGAACTCCTTTCGCGGCGCTGGCGTTCACGTTGGCGGTGGCGTCGGGCTGCGCTCATTACAAGCCCATGCCAATCACGCCGACGCAAACCATTAGCGATCTTGAATCACGAACGCTCGCTGACGGGGGTTTGCGGGCGTTCATCGAGACGAATGCGCCCGAAGCTGTGAAAGAATGGCCTCACCAGTCGTGGGGTTTGTCCACGCTCACGCTGGCGGCCTTCTATTATCATCCGAGTCTCGAAGTCGCGCGGACGCAATGGCGCGTGTCTCAGGCCGAAATCAAAACAGCCGGAGGCCGCCTGAATCCAACCGTTGCCGTCGGGCCGGGCTACAATTTCAGCGCCGCCAGCGGCGTCAACCCCTGGATGCCGTTCGCCACGTTGGACGTTCCGATTGAAACCGCCGGCAAGCGCGGTCATCGCATCGCTCGCGCGGAGCATTTGTCCGAAGCCGCCCGCCTTAACATTGCGACGACGGCGTGGCAGGTGCGAAGCAGCGTGCGCGCAAGCCTGCTTGGTTTTGCCGCAGTCGCGCGCCGCGCAGAACTTTTGCAAGCGCAGACTTCGGCGCAGCAACAAATCGTCAAGTTGCTGGAACAGCGTCAGCAAGCGGGTGCGATTTCGAGCGCGGAACTCGGCCTGTTTCGCGTCAGCCTCGCGAAAGCACAGGCCGACTTTGCCGATGCTCAACGCCAACGTGCCGAAGCACACGCCCAAGTGGCCAAAGCGCTCGGCATGCCTTTCAGTGCGTTGAACGATGTTGAATTGAAGTTTGATCTTTCCGGCATGCCGGTCGCGGACGCGCTGACTTCAGCCCAGGCGCGCCGTCTGGCGTTGCAAAGCCGCGCGGACATTTTGGGTGCGCTGGCTGAATACGCCGCCAGCGAGTCGGCGCTGCAACTCGAAATCGCCAAGCAATATCCCGACATTCACCTCAACCCCGGCTACCAGTGGGATCAGGGTGAGAACAAATGGCAGCTTGGCCTGACCGCCGAATTGCCCGTGCTCAATCGCAACCAAGGCCCGATTGCCGAAGGCGAAGCACGTCGTGCGGAATCGGCGGCGCGCTTCACTGCGCTTCAGGCAAACGTGCTCGCAGAAATTGACCGTGCCGTGGCGGTGTTGGAAGCCAGCCGGAAAAATCTCGGTGCGTTGCAGTCGCTCATCGCCGCGCAGCGAAAGCAGACCGCATCTGTGGAAGCGCAATTCAAGGCCGGCGCGTCAGACCAGCTCGACTTGGTGAACGCGCAGTTTGAATTCGGCGCGGCTTCGTTGGCTGAACTCGATGCCCAATTGAAGTTTCAACAAACGCTCGGCGCTCTGGAAGACGCGGTGCAACGACCACTCGACGCTGCTACTGCCCCACCCGCCATGCCTGATTCCGATTCACAATTGCCCGTGCCGGATAAACCGAAGGAGACAAAGCCATGAAGAAAATTCTTATCGCAATCATTGCCGCTTTTGGCGTGGCCGCTCTGATTTTTGCCTACCGGGAAATGAGCAAGGAACGGGCGGCGGAACGCGAACGCGAGAAGCCCGTCGCTTCGGAGTCCAAAGTCAGCCGTAACGCCAGCGGCGAAACCATCCTCACGATGGACGACGAAACGCAGAAACGCATCGCGCTGAAAATCGCAGCGCTCACTGCTGCGCAACTCGAACCCGAAGTGAAAGGCTACGGTCGTGTGCTCGATCCCGCACCGTTGTCATCGCTCGTCGCAGAACTGGTTTCGATCCGCGCAACCGGCGAGGCGTCGCAGAAGGAACTGGAACGGTTGAAGGTTTTGTTTGCACAGGACAACACTTCGGCGCGCGCTCTGCAAACCGCCGAAGCTGCCGCGCAGCGCGACCGTGCATTGACGGATTCGATTCGGCAACGTTTGCTCGTGGCGTGGGGCAGCGCGATTGCCGACCACTCGGCTTTGGGGGGCTTCGTTCAATCGCTGGCGACGGGGGAAAGCGCGCTTGTGCGAATTGATTTGCTGGCGGGCGAGTTTTTGAAAACGCAACCGTTGGGCGCGCGACTGTTCGCCCTTTCGGACGAGAATAGCGCCGTTGAAGCTGAGTTCATCGGGACTGCTCCGGCAGTGGACGCACAGACGCAAGGGCAAGGATTCTTATTCCTCGTCAAGTCGCGCCAACCGGGTTTCGTGGCGGGTGCGGCGTTGCTTGGCTACCTTAAAATTGCAGGCGAAGCGCAGAACGGCGTAGTGATTCCGCGCGCCGCAGTCACGCGGTTCAACGGCAAACCGTGGATTTATCTTCAGACTGGTGAGGACACGTTTCTTCGCCGGGAAATCTCATTGGAGCGGCCTTTGGCCGAAGGCTGGTTCGCGGCGCAAGGCATTAAGCCCGGCGACCGTGTCGTGATGGGCGGCGCGCAATTGCTGCTGTCGGAAGAGCAGAAATATCAAATCCACATGGGAGATTAAATTCAACAATGTTTGTAAAAGCTGAACCATGACTGTGAACCCTCGCTCCGCGACATCTACAGTTTATTTCTATCTCCTGATTCTTGCTCTATGTGGTTTCGTCACCTCATTTGGCGCGCATATAGTCGCCACCAATCTTCCCTCGTATGCCGAAAAGGTCGGCGCGGGCGCGTTCATGATTGGACTACTCATCGCTGTTTACGATTTCGCCGAATTATTTGCGAAGCCGTTGGCCGGTTTTGTAGCTGATAAACGGGGGATGAAACTCATGCTATTAGTCGGGTTGATTATTTTCATTATCGGTTCGCTTTTATTTCTCATCATCCATCCGAAACTCCTCCTCCTCGTTCGCTTCATTCAAGGTCTGGGCGCAGCCGCACTCTCGACGGTTTCGATTACTCTCGTGGCAAAGTTTTTTCCCAAAGGACGAGGCCGCGCCTTCGGCATTTACAATGCAATCAAAGGCGCTGGTTATGTCATTGCACCTGTCATTGGCGGCTGGCTCGCGCACCGCTACGGCTTTGGAATGATCTTTGTCGTTTCTGCCGGCGTGGGGATCGCGGCCTTGCTCGCCAGTTGTTTCCTGCCGCGAGACCAAAATCAAAAAGCGGATTTAGAAGATGCTGAACTTAGTCTGAAAGAGTTTTTCTTGATTTTCAAAGAACCGCGCTTGCTACCGATTTACGCGGTCATTGTCATCAATATGTTCATGGTCGGCATCCTCTTTGGATTTCTTCCCGTTTACCTGCATTCCATCGGCTACACCGCGCTGCAATCGGGCAGTGTCATCAGTGCGGCTACATTGAGCTATTTGCTCGTGCAACCACTCGCCGGACATCTCGCCGACAAAATTGAAATCCGATTCACTGTTTTGTTCGGCCTCCTTCTCGCAGCAGCGGCAATCATCGCAACCACCTTCACATCGGGCGGAATGTTACTCGCAGTCGTAATTGTAGCAGGGCTCGGAATCGGAAACGGTTTGGACGAACAGCGATACTTTGGTAAGTATGCTGGCGGACAAAAGACAGTTAGGCGCGAGCATCGGGGCTGCGCAATCGTTCAAAGAATTCGGCGACATGATTGGCCCGCTGCTCGTCGGCTTGATTACACAATTCTACGGCGTTCGAGTGGCTTTTGTGAGTTGTGGCGCGCTGGCCCTAGTGTGTCTTATCCCCCTTGTTCGTTTGCACACGCCACCCAAATTCAGCCAAACCATTTGCTGAGTTCGCAGAAAATATTTAAGTAAATCTGAGTCACCATGCTCAAACACATCGTTCAATTTTCACTCAAGTTTCGCGGCGTGGTCATCGCGCTGGCGTGTTTGCTGATCGGCTACGGGCTCTTCGTCGCGGCGCACTCCAAGCTGGATGTCTTCCCCGAATTTGCGCCGCCGATGATTACGATTCAGACTGAAGCGCCGGGCTTGTCGCCTGAACAAGTCGAGCAACTGGTCACGCGCCCGGTCGAGAACGGTATCAACGGCGTCCCTAACCTCGAATCCATCCGCTCGCAATCCATTCAGGGACTTTCGGTCGTCACGGTGGTGTTCAGCGACGATGCCGACATTTACCGCGCGCGCCAGATGGTCAGTGAGCGGCTTACGCAAATCGCCGGGGATTTGCCGCAAGGCGTGGCCGCGCCGAAAATGGGCGCTCTCACGTCATCAACCAGTTTGATGCTGGCCATCGGTTTGACTTCGACGAACCGCACGCAGATGGAACTGCGCACCTTCGCTGATTGGACGTTGCGACCGCGATTGCTCGGCGTGCCTGGCGTGGCCAAGGTGGACGTGTTCGGCGGCGAAGTCCGGCAATTGCAGATTCAAGTCAATCCCGACCGGCTCATCGCCTTTGGCGTGGACCTCGAAGACGTGTTGGCGTCGGCGCGCAAATCCACGGGCGTGCGTGGCGCGGGCTTTGTCGAAGATGCCAATGCGCGCACGATCATTCGCGCCGAGGGCCAGTCGCTCACGCCACAACAACTCGGCGAATTAGTGCTCGCTCATCACGACGGTGTGAGCGTCCGTTTGAAGGATGTGGCCGATGTGGTCGAAGCGCCTGAACCGAAACTTGGCGATGCACTTATCATGGGCGAACGCGGTGTCATCCTGCTGCCCGCCAGCCAATTTAGTGCCAACACGATGGACGTGACGCTGGCCGTCGAACGCGCGCTGGACGAAATGAAACCCCTCCTTGCCTCGGAAAGAATCACGATCCATCCGCGCCTGTTTCGACCCGCCAATTTTATTGAGACATCGCTGCACAATATCAATTCGTCACTATTGATTGGCGGGGTGTTGGTCGTGGTCGTGCTGTTTTTCTTTTTGCTCGATTTACGGACGGCCTTCATTTCCTTCACGGCCATTCCGCTGTCGCTGCTCGCGGCAGTGATTGTGTTGGACAAATTCGGCGTCACACTCAACACGCTCACGCTCGGTGGATTTGCCGTCGCGATTGGCGTGGTGGTGGACGACGCCATCATTGGTGTGGAAAACATATTGCGACGATTGCGCGAGAACCGGACTTCGGCCACGCCGCATTCTCTGTTTCAAGTCATTCTTGGTGCGTCGCTGGAAGTCCGCAGCCCGGTTGTCTATGCCACTTTCATCGTGGCGCTGGTGTTCATGCCGGTGCTCCTGATGACGGGCGTGCAAGGGCGGTTGTTCGCGCCGCTGGCGACTTCATTCATCCTGGCCATCATGGCTTCGCTCGTCGTGGCGCTGACGGTCACGCCTGCCTTGTGTTATTTCATGTTGTCGCGCGTCGAGCCGCACAAAGAACCCGGCTATGTGCGCTGGCTCAAAGAACGGCATCGCGGGTGGCTGGAAGGTGTGAGCCGCCGTCCGCGCACGGTGATTGCGCTGGTGTTGGTTTTGTGTTTAGGCGCGGCTGCCACGCTGCCATTTTTCGGCGGCGAATTTCTGCCGGAATTTCGCGAAGGCCATTTCATCGTCCACATGGCGGCGATTCCGGGAACGTCCCTCGAAGAATCTTTGCGCGTTGGCCGCGAAGTCACACTTGAGTTGCTGAAAAATCCACACATCCGTTCAGTCTCGCAACAAGCAGGCCGGGCCGAGCAAGGCGAGGACACATGGGGGACGCATTACAGCGAATTGCATGTGGACTTACAACCGCTCGGCGGCGAGGAGGCCGAGGCGGTGACGGGCGAGATTCGTCAGGCGCTGGGGAAATTCCCCGGCCTCACTTTCAAGATCATGCCATTTCTGACCGAACGCATTGAAGAAACGATTTCGGGCGTGACCGCCCAATTTGTCATCAACATTTTCGGTGACGACCTGGATGTGCTCGACCAGAAAGCCGGGGAAATCCGGCAAGTCCTTTCCCAAGTGGACGGCGCGGTGGACGTGGAAATGGAATCACAACCTGGCTTGCAGGAAACCATCGCACGCCTGCGACCCGACCGGCTGCTGCAACTCGGCTTTCACCCGGTGGATGTGATGGACGCGATTCAAACTGCGTATCAAGGCACGGTCGTGGCGCAGACTTATCAGGGAAACCGCGTCTTCGATGTAGCAGTGATTCTCCATCCGGCCAGCCGAAAAAATGCCGAGACGCTAGGCGCACTCATCGTGCGCAACGCGCAAGGTCTGCGAGTTCCGCTTCGGGAGTTGGCGGAGATTTATTCCGGCAACAGCCGCTACGTCGTGACGCATGACGGCGCGCGCCGCCGCCAGCAGGTGACTTGCAACATTGCCGGTGGCGACGCGGCGGCATTCGCCAAACAAGTCAAAAAACAAATCGAAACCAAAGTGTCTCTGCCGACCGGCGTCTATCTGGTTTACAGCGGTTCAGCGGAAACGCAGAGCAAGGCGCGTCGCGATTTGCTCATCCATTCACTGATCGCTGCTGTGGCCATTGTGTTGTTGCTGGCGATTCTATTTGGAACGACGCGAAATCTTTTGCTGATTCTGGCCAACCTCCCGTTCGCGTTGATCGGCGGCGTGCTGGCGGTGTTTGCCAGCGGCGGACTATTGTCTATCGGTTCGCTCGTCGGTTTCGTCACGCTGTTCGGCATCACCATGCGCAATTCGATCATGATGATTTCGCACTTCGAGCATTTGGTGCGGGAGGAAGGCATGACTTGGGGACTCGACGCGGCCATTCGCGGCGCGTCGGAACGGCTGCTGCCAATTTTGATGACGGCGCTAGTGACGGCGCTTGGTTTGTTGCCGCTGGCGATTGGCAGCGGGGAAGCGGGCCGTGAAATCGAAGGGCCTATGGCCATTGTCATTCTCGGCGGACTGGTAACTTCGACTCTGCTGAATCTGCTAGTGCTGCCAACCCTGGCTTTGCGGTATGGACGGTTTGAAAGGACGGAGGCTGAACAAGCGAGAGACACTTGAGATGACATTGAACGCGCAGAGTTTGGCCTGCCTTTGATCGTCCAGGCGGCCAACACCCTCGATCTCATCCCCGGTGAGGCGTTGCAGCTCCGCATCATCAAGCACGTCGCTGGGACGGGAGCGAACTGATTGCCACGTCATGCGTGAAGCGTGATGCATGATATTTCAACGCGGCGTTCCTTCACGCATCACACATCACGAATTCTCCTCGGTTCAATTTCTTGCGCCGAATTTCAACCGGCCCAGAGCTTCTCCTTTGCCCGAATTCCGGTGATGGTACAGTTTGAGGTTTTAGACTCAGGAGCGCAACCGCTTGTTTGGAAACCAGCCCAGCCGGGGCGTGAAGCAAAGGCCCGTGCGCTTGCGGAGAAGGGAAACGAGATTTGCGCGAAGGCGTGCGGCCTCAAACTTTGACTCGTTATTTGTTTCGCGTATCAATCTCAGCCTGTGATCCCGCTTCGTTCAATTGTGTCGTTGCTGCTAGTAGCCTTGTGGCTTCCAGCCTCGTCACACCCGCGGCTTCAGTATTCCGGGCTGATTCACGAGCGTCATGCCCACCACGACGCGGATTCGCAAGGTTCGCACGAGCACGATTCCGACAATCACGAAGCGGCGGATGGGAGGTGTGCATTGTCGTCCACTCACGTCAGCGTTCCCCGGCCTGATGCCGTCGCGATGCACCTGGTGTCACCGGCTGATAGTGGATTTCGTGGCGGTGCATCCGCACGTCGTCGGGCGGCTGCACGAGCGCATCCGGGGCAGCCAACTTGGCCGGATGCACCCACAGCACTTGCCGCGAGCTTGGGCGAAATTACGAATTGAACGATTCTATCGCCATGAAAGCGAAACGCCGCCTGTTGTCCCGCGAAGAACTCCTCGACTTGGAGGACAAATACTTTCCCGGCACGCTGGGCAATCTCCTCAGCTTGGGGCGGCGCACTTCCGGCAATCGAACCGCAAGAACGGTCGCCGCACTCCCCGCAACGGCGTTGCTCACCGCCGCAAAGCTGTGGCTGCCTGATTTCCCCAAAAGCTAGCGCAGCGCGTCCCGCCTGCCGCATCGGATAACCTCGCCCGATGCAAAACTTCAAATTTGACTCGTTGCCGAAGCCTTTCAAAAAAACCGGTTGACACTTTGGATTGTTGGGTGTGAACTCCTGATCAACGTTTCCCAATCGGCGCTCCCGGCCCAAGGTCGAGTTGCCGCCTTTTGTTCGGGACGTTTGTTTTATGAACACGCTCATTGCTTATTCGGCATCTTCTTTTGTGGGTTTTGACCGCGCTTCTCAAATACGATCCATTAAAGCCGAAAGACGTTTGGTGAATTGCGACCACTTGACGTTGCTGACCGGCGGGTCGCAGCCACGCCATCCACCCCCCGAAATCCTTCGCCGACCATGAATCGTCCCGGTGCCATCCTGCTGCCGGTCCTGGCCTGCCTTTGCTGCTCATGCAGTCGCCAGGCCGACCTGAATCCAAAGACTGGCAAGGAGGTGCGCGGAGACATTGTTGCGGCGGTGGGTGAGGAGCAAATTAGCGCGGCAGAATTCCAATCTGCGTGGAATCGGCGGTTGCGCGGAGCACCCGGACTCCAGGCAAACCCGGAGCAGCGCGAACGGCTGCTGGAAGAGTTGATTCGCGCGAAGGCCGCGTTGGTCAAGGCCCGGGCAGCCGGCATGGATCGCGACCCGGAAACGACCGCGCTGGTGGATCGGCTGATCGTTGCGCGTTACACAGAGGCAGAGTTCGCGCGGCGTTTCGCAGAAGATCCATCGGTTGACGAAAAAGAGATCGCCAGTTTCTACGAAGCAAGTCCGATACGGTTTCGCGTTCCGGCCGCAGTCAGGGCGGGCTTCATCTGGCTCACGATCAGTCAAAAGGCCGATACGGAACAGCGCACAGCCATGCGAGCCAGGGCGGAGCAAGTCCACGCCGAGGCCATAAAAGCCGACGCGGCCACTTTCAAAACCCTCGTCCAGCAGCACTCCGAGGATCAGGCCACCCGTTACACGGGCGGCGACACCGGCTGGCTGCGTGAGGGCGAGCTTGCGTCCTGTGATCCGGCGGTCGCGGCAGCCGCTTTCAAATTGCAGAATCCCGGCGAGATCGCGCCCCTGCTGGCGACCTCGAATGGATTCTACATCGTGCGCCTCCTGGAGCGGCAGTCGCCGGGCGTTCGCCCCCTGGCTGAGGTTCTCGAAGCCATTCGTTATCAACTCCTGCAACAAAAACGGCAGCAGCGGGAGCACGATTTCTTCGAGGAAATGAAGCGTGGCCTCGCAATCGAGGTGAATCACGACTTGCTGAATTCAATTCAAGCCCCCGCCGCGGTTTCCAACTCGGCGCCGCCGGCCTTGCCCGGAAGCTGAACCAAAATCCGAACTGCCCATGAAAACAATCCAATCCCGCATCCAGGCAAGTCTGGCAATCGCACTGGCGTTGTGTCTCTCGTTGACTCACGCTCACGGCCAGAACATCACGCAAACGGTCACGCTGCAGCCGGGATGGAACTCCGTTTATCTCGAAGTGCAGCCGTCCAACAACGCCGCGAACGCGGTGTTCGGAAGCTTGCCCGTCGCGAGCGTCTGGACCCGCGCGGAGCGGCTGTCGTCGGTTGATTACATTCAAAATGCGTCCGAGGCCGCGTTCAATCAAGCCGGCTGGCTGGGTTGGTTTCATCCGTCGCGGCCCGAGGCCTTTCTCAACAACTTGTTCTCGGTCCAGGCCAACCGTGCGTATCTGATCAAATCAACCAATGCGACGCCGGTGGTGTGGTCGGTGACTGGCCGACCGGCACTGCGGCAGCTGGACTGGGTGCCGGACGCGTATAATTTGCGAGGACTCCCGGTTGATCCGGCGGCACCGCCGACGTTCCTCAACTTCTTTCGTCACTCGAAGGCGCATTACAACTCGGCCAGCGGACAGTTGGAGAAGATTTACCGCCTCGGCGGTTCGGGCCAATGGTCGCTCGTCTCGTCGAATGACCTGACCCAAGCCGGCGTGGCTTATTGGATTTTCACACGCGGCGCTTCGGACTACACGGCGCCGCTGGCACCCACGGTGGAATTGGGTGACGGACTCGATTACAGCCTGGACCTGACCGAACTCACGTTGCGGCTGAAAAACCTGACGACGGCTTCGAGAAATGTAACCGTGCAGGATTTGGGGCTGAGCGGCGCGGGCAAGCTGGCGTATTACGTGTTCAACACCAATCAAGGCGGGCAGTGGCCGGCATTGAACGCGCCGCTAGCGATGCCGGTGGCAGCAGGCGCTGAGTTGCGTTTGCGCTTGGCGGTCCGCCGGCAGGACGTGAGTGGATCGAATTACGTCTCGATTCTGAGAATTCGGGATGGAACGGGCACGGAGTTCGACGTGCCGGTTAACGCCGGGAAGTCCGCCGTTGGTTCGGGCGTGAGCACGCTTGCAGGATTGTGGGTGGGCACGGCCGCGATCAACGCCGTTTCGGAAGCGCACTCCGCCAATCCGACCAATACCACGCCGACGAAGTCCGAAATGAATCTGCGCCTGATCTTGCATGTGGACGCCAACGGCCAGGCGCGGCTGCTCAAGGAGGTGCTGCAAATGTGGCGCAACGGCACCTACACCAACGACGGCAGTGGCAACCGCGTGGTGGACAAACCGGGGCAATACGTGTTGCTGACGGATGACTCGCTTATTCCGCTGTTCGCTGGCGCGGCCTTGCGGGACGGCCAATCGGTCGGTCGTCGGCTGAGCACCATTGGTTATGACTTCCCAAGCACCACGACGAACAACTTCCTGAACCTGGCTGGCGCATTCGCCATCGGCCAAAGCGTTACGGGCACGCTAACCTTGACGAATGATCACCCAACCAATCCCTTCAAGCACAAGTTCCACCCGGATCACGACAACTTGAATGCGCGGTTCGACGGGCCGGCGGTCGAAAGCTTCACGACCACGCGGCAGATCAATCTGGACTTCACGGCCAGTTCCCCAGCTGGACCGGCGGTGCCCGATTTCGGCTACAACGAAATGGGCGGCAATTACCGGGAAAGCATCACGGGAATTCACAAGAACACGATCCGCGTCAGCGGCACGTTCCGGCTTTCGCGTGTCTCACAGATCGCGGAACTGAATCCCAGCCCGACGCCCTGATCGCCCACCCCGAAACATTTCACTCATGATGAAAACTACGATGAAACAACTGCTGAACCAGGTGGCGGGCGCAGCAGGGATCGCATTGCTGGCGCTATCCGCTTCCGCCGGCACGTTGAAGTTCAACGGCACGAGTTCATATGTGTCGTTGGAGAACGGTTCCACAGGTCTCAACTTTTCCGGCACGAATGCCTACACGCTTGAGGCCTGGGTGAAGGTGAACTCGCTGGCTTCACCCCAGACAATCCTAAGCAAATGGAATTCGGGCGTGGCCGGGGAATGCCTGTTTGCCATCAATACGAATGGCACGATCCTCTTCGCTCGGAATGTCGGCCCAAATTTCGGACTCAATTCGAGCAATACGCTGCCCGTCGGCGTGTGGACGCATGTGGCGGTAACCTACGCGAGCGGGACGCGCAAGTTTTACATCAACGGGCAACTTGATCCCGTTGTGGAACCGCCACCGGGTTCGGGATCGCTCGGTAGCGTGAATTTGTCCGTTCTGGTCGGCGCGCGGTACAATTCGGGGGTCCCCGGCGACTTTCTCAACGGCAATCTTGACGAGGTGCGCATCTGGAATGCTGCCCGAAGCGCGGCTCAGATTCAGCAGAGCATGTTTTCTCGTCTCACGGGCACGGAGACAAATCTGCTGGCGTATTACCCGGCGGACGAACCCGGCGGTGCGCGCGTCCCGGATTTCTCCGGAAACAAGTTCTCGGGACTGTTGTCGGGCGGCGCGGTGTTCAATCGCGCGACGGATGCCACGCAACCGGTCGCCATTGCGGATGCCGCCACCGGCGTGACGACGAACGCCGCGACGTTCACTGCGTGGGCGGAGGGTTATGGCAGG
Source organism: uncultured Bifidobacteriaceae bacterium (assembly GCA_964574525.1). Lineage (GTDB taxonomy): Bacteria > Verrucomicrobiota > Verrucomicrobiia > Limisphaerales > JADLHS01 > WYBW01. The sequence continues at coordinate 1,692 of CAZNOE010000039.1, read as the reverse complement.
CCGACGACCAACCGGTTCGAGTTCGGTCCCGGCTCCACGGCATTGCGGTTCGACGGCGCGAACGACTATGTCAACGTGACGAACAGTCCGAACCTGGCCAATCAATCCTTCTCCATCGAACTCTGGGCGCGGCGTGCGCGATCCGCCGCCACTGACTTCCTGTTCACCCTCGGCACGGTGGCCACCGCCAACAACTACTTGCACCTGGGCTTCCGTCCGGACAACCAGATGACGTTCGCCTTTTTCGCCAACGACCTCAACGTGCAGGCGGGCGGGGATGATTTGCTGTGGCATCACTGGGCGTTCACCTTCGACAGCACCACGAAACAACGCCGGATTTATCGTGATGGCGCACTGGTGGGCCGGGACACTTCGCCGGCAAATTTCACCGGCAGCGGGCCGCTGTGGTTGGGGGAATACCCGTCCACCGAAACCTTTTTCAACGGCTCGCTGGACGAAATCCGCATCTGGACCAACACCGTGCTGAACTCTGCGACGATCCGGGACTGGATGTTCAAGGAGGTGGACAATACGCACGCAAATTTCACCGCGCTCGGCGGCTATTGGAAATTCAATGAAGGTGCCGGGACGGTCACCGCCGACAGCAGCGGCCAGGGTCGCCACGGCGCGGTGGTGAACGGTCCCCTCTGGCAAACCGGTGTGCGGCCCGCCCTTACACAGACCACTGCGCCCCTCGCCATCACCGGCACAAACGCTGCGCTCGACCTCAACGGCACCAGCGCTTACGTGGACGTGCCGGATGCCGTCTGGTTCAACGGAAATTTCACCATCGAACTCAAGGCATTCATCCGCGCCTACAGCACTTGGGGCCGCTTTCTGGACTTCGCCCGTGGCCAGGGCGTGGACGAAGTGATCTTTTCTCAAGATGGCGGAGGGCATCTGGCCCTTTACATGGTGAATGGCGGCGGCGGGAGCCCTTCGGTCACGACTTCCCTGATCAGCACCAACCAATTGCCGCTGAATCAATGGCTCACCCTGGCCGTGACGGTGCAGGGAACCACCGCCACGCTTTACATGAACGGCGCCGTCATTGGCAGCGGCACGGTCGCCGCACCCGTCGGTGTCGTGCGTACGTTGAACTGGATTGGCCGACCACACTGGCCCGGCGAAACCTACGGCAACGAACTCCTCGACGACCTCCGCATCTGGAACGTCGCGCGCACGGCTTCCGAAATCCGCGATGGCCTGACCGAGGCCGCCGATCCAACGCATCCCGCTCTGTTGTTGAACTATCGCTTCGATGGCGACCCGGGCCTCACCGCGGTGGATTCGCGCACGGGCTTTCCGCAGAACGGAACGCTGAATGGCGGCGCCAGCCGGGTGGCTTCACCGTTCCCCGCCCTCCTGCCGCGCATGACGGCGCTGCAAAACGGATTGTCGCCCGCTACGCGCTACCATTTCCGCAGCGTGGCACAAAACACCAACGGAACCACCGTCAGCACGATCAGCTCGCTTGCGACCTTGACGCCGGGTCGCGGCACAGCACTGGATTTCGACGGGGTGGACGATTTCGTGGGGGTTGGCGGCTTTGGGCCACAGGCGCCCACGACGGAAGTGACAGTCGAGTTCTGGCAACGGGTTCGCTCGGTAAAGAACCAGTCCACGTTCAGTCTGGGGCCGGACGTCACCGGCAATCGCATGCAAGCGCACGTGCCGTGGGGGGACGGGCTT
>CAZNOE010000038.1:14814-18022 GCA_964574525.1 uncultured Bifidobacteriaceae bacterium | reverse complement strand
GAACACGATTCCGGCAAGGAACTGCTGACCATCACGGGCGGACTGATGCTCGGTTCGCCGGACAGCGCAGTGGTTTCAGGCAGTCTGCGCAGCGCGAAACAACACGGATTGCCGCACGAGTTGCTCGACGCGCGCGAAATCCGCAGGCGCTTTCCGCAGTTCAATCCCGGATCAGACACCATCGCTCTTTACGAGAAGAACGCCGGCTGCGTTTGTCCCGAGGAAGCCGTGCGCGCTCACCTGGAGTTGGCGGCCCGACACGGAGCGACATTGCATTTCGAAACCGAGGTCACCGACTGGGCGGCGACCCACGATCGCGTGCACGTGACAACGAAACGTGGCGACTACGAAGCGGGTCAGTTGGTGATTTGCGCCGGACCTTGGGCTGGGAAGCTCCTCGCTGACCTCAGCCTCCCCCTTCGCGTCGAACGACAGGTTCAACTCTGGTTTGAACCATGCGGCGGAATTGAGCCATTTCTGCCGGACAGATTCCCGATTTGGATTTGGGAAACGAAAGATGGCGCCCATCCGTACGGCCTGCCCGCGCTCGATGGTTCAAGCGGCGGCGTGAAGGTCTCCCTGCACCATGGCGGAAAAAATCCCACCTGCGCACCCGACACGATTGACCGCTTGGTCAGTGACGAGGAAATTTCACTGGCGCGCCGCTCCGTTTCAGTTCTCCTGCCGGCGCTTAACGGTCGTTGCTTGCGTACGGCCACGTGCATGTACACCAACACGCCCGATGAACATTTCCTGATTGACCGTCACCCCACGCACCGGCAAGTGCTGATTGTCTCGCCGTGCTCGGGGCATGGGTTCAAGTTTTGCCCGGTGGTGGGCGAGATTGTGGCTGACCTCGTCGACCAAGGGGCGAGTCGGCACGAAATCGGGTTGTTTACCGTGAAGCGTCTGGGGAGCTGATCTCTCCATTCCCTCCGCTCAGGCGCTTCGCACGGAAGCAAACCAAGGTGACCGCGAACACCGAGCCAATCACCAGCCAACAAAGGGCCGCAACGCGATTCGGAGCAAGCGGCCGATGCGGAATCGCCGCGGAATCGACAATGTCTGCCGAAACAGTTTGGTAACCGCCGGTAATGTGATGGTTATGATATTCCTCGGCAATGGCATTGGTGATTTTGGCCGCTTCATCAGGGTCTTCACTGGTGATGTGGATTTCCACGAGGCTTGTGCAGCGCACGGGACGGAGATCAAGACGTGCTTTTAGCATGGCTACTGCTTCTCCAATTTGCAGCTTTCTCCCGTCCCGCTTCCATTTGGCATGGAGACCGAGTGCCTCGACTACTTTACCGAGAATTACTTCGGACTGAATGAGCTCGAACTCATTGTGCATGAAGTAAGCGCTATACGTGTTCGTGGCATTAACGTCGCGCTCAACCTTGATTCGCGTCCGCGCTTCATAGCGAGCAGGCGGGAACCAGAGGCGTATCCCAATCCCGAAGGAAAGCAATCCGCTGCAGATGAGCACAATCCCAAGAACTCGGCGGACGAGTGGTGTCATGTTCACCGTTGGACACCACAAACAATCTGACGTTCGATAAGGAACTGCGGAGTTTGGCGGCTACAGTTCTGGCTTTAGAGGAATCCGCGCCTCACTTCAACCACGGCGCAACTTTCTCCCCCGCCCAGATCTCCTTCACGGCCTGACGTTCGCGAACGATGGCCGCCTTTCTTCCGCTCACCAAAACTTCCGCCGCCAGCGATCGCGTGTTGTAGTTCGACGCCATCACGAAACCGTAAGCGCCCGCGCTCAACAGCGCGAGAAACTCGCCCTCGCCCACTTTGGGCAACGGACGGTCTTTGCAGAAAAAATCTCCAGACTCGCACACCGGGCCAACTACGTCGGACTTGACCAGTGCGCCGCCCTTGCGCGTCAGCGGCACGATTTCGTGATACGCCTCGTAAAATGCCGGGCGGATCAAATCGTTCATCGCCGCATCCACGATGACGAAATTCTTTTTACCGGTGCGCTTCACGTATTCGACGCGCGTGACGAGAATGCCGGCGTTGCCCGAAATGAAGCGGCCCGGCTCCATGAGAACTCGCAGGCCGAGCGGCTTGAGCAGCGGCACGAGCCGCGCGGCGTATTTCTGGGGCGTGAGGTATTTCCTGCCAGGGGATTTCCACCAAGCAGGATCGCCGCTGGCCAGCGCGGGCTGGTAAATGATCCCCAGCCCGCCACCGATGCTGAAAAACTCGATCCCATGCCGCGCCTTCAATCGCTGCACCAGCGGAATCGCCTTGCGTACGGCCTGTTCGAACGGACTGACCTCCGTGAGTTGCGAGCCGATGTGCATTTGCACGCCGCGCAGCCGGAGGTTTTTCAGTTTCGACGCGCGCGCGTACACGCCCTCGATTTGCTCGATGGCGATGCCGAACTTGTTTTCGTAAGTGCCCGTGGTGATTTTTGCGTGCGTGTGCGCGTCCACGTTCGGATTCACGCGCACGGCCACGGGCGCGACTTTCTTGAGCCGCGCAGCCACGCGATTGATGCGCTGCAACTCCGGTTCGCTCTCGGCATTGAACGAATACACGCCGCGGCGCAGGGCAAACTCGATTTCGCCCTCGGTCTTGCCCACGCCCGCGAACACGCATTTGCGTGGGTTGCCACCGGCCGCGATGACACGCTGCAATTCGCCGCCGCTGACGATGTCGAACCCGCTGCCGAGGTTGGCTAGCGTGCGCAACACGGACTGGTTGGAGTTGGACTTCATCGCGAAGCAGACCAGGTGCTCCACCGGTGACATCGCGCGATCTAATTCCTGAAAATGGCGCGCCAACGTCCGTTGCGAATACACGTAAAGCGGCGTGCCGAATTTTTTGGCGAGCGTCTCGACCGCGACGCTCTCACAGAAAAGTCTTTTTCCCACGTAACGAAAATCGTGCATGCCGCGAAAGTGTAGGGAGCGCACTCCAAAGCGCAAGTTTGGCCCGGTCGAGGAAGCCTTGCCAGAACGTAGTTTTCCCGCGTAGCCTGCGCCGATCAAATCAGACGAATGCATGGCAACATACGAGACAGCGGATTTTCTGGCGGGTGTGATAGAAGGGTTCTACGGGCAGCCTTGGTCGCAGGCGGAACGTTTCGAGCTGTTCGACTGGATGGCGGATTGGGGACTGAACACTTACCTGTATGCGCCCAAGGATGACTTGAAGCACCGGGCCCTCTGGCGCGAGGCCTATTCGGCGTCAG
>CAZNOE010000038.1:0-14714 GCA_964574525.1 uncultured Bifidobacteriaceae bacterium | reverse complement strand
CCCAAGGATGACTTGAAGCACCGGGCCCTCTGGCGCGAGGCCTATTCGGCGTCAGAAGCGGAGACGCTGGGCGGGATAATCCAGGCCTGCAGAAAACGGAACATCCGGTTCATCTATGCGCTTAGTCCTGGCTTGGATATCCGCTACAGCAGCGAGGAGGAACTGGATCATCTCCGAAAGCGCTTCCAGCAAATGCTCGCGTTGCGATGTGAACACTTCGCGTTGCTTTTCGACGATATTCCCGACCGCATGGATGCAGAGGACTTGGAGCGCTGGGGTTCGTTCGCTTCAGCGCAGTGTCACGTGGTGAATACCATGTTCCGATGGACACGCGAGCGTTGCCGGGACGGGCGCTTTCTTTTTTGTCCCACGCCTTATTGCGGTCGAATGGCGGAACGCAAACTCGGCGGGGAAGGCTACCTGTCAATCATCGGTCGCGAGTTGTTGCCGGAGATTGACGTGTTCTGGACAGGGCCGGAAATTATTTCACGGGAGATAACAGTTGCCCACGTTCAGGAATTGCAGACGGTTCTGCGCCGCAAGCCACTGATCTGGGACAACCTGCACGCCAACGATTATGACGGGCGGCGGTTTTTCTGCGGCCCGTACGCCGGGAGGCCACTGGAATTGCGCAGCGCCGTGGCGGGCTTGCTTACCAACCCGAACTGCGAGTTTCCGTTGAACTATGTGCCACTCCGCACGTTGGCTGAGTTTGTTCGTTGTCCCGCCGCGGCGGGATGGGACTCGCGCAAAGCCTACCTGTCCGCGATGCGCGAATGGTTGCCGCGCTTCGCAACCATCGGCCAGCCGCTGACGCTGGGCGAGCTGGTCCTTTTCGGCGACTGCCATTACCTGCCGCATGAGGAAGGTGCGGAAGCCGAGGCGCTTTATGAACGCGCGAGAAACTTGCTGACCAGTAACCCGACGGAATGGGGTGACGCCGCCGTCACGTTCCGGCAACAAGCTGCCCGGCTGCGCGAGTTCTGCGTCCGGCTGACGGAGCTTCGTCATCGCCCGTTGTTCTACGCGCTGAGTCGGCGCATCTGGGAACTGCGCGAGGAGTTGGACTTGCTGGAGCAATACGTTGAGACGAAGTGCGCCATCGGGCGCCCGGGTATTCCGTCCCTCACTTCCCACCTGCCTGGCACGTATCGAGGAGGAATGGTGGCGCGGCTACAACGCTTGTTGGTGCCGGAACCCAACGGTGCGTTTACACCCGCCGCCGGCGCTGCGCGAACCAACGACAAGACCAAACCTCCAACGATTTCTGCGCCATGAACGAGTGCACGATTCGACCCGCTCGGCCCGGCGATCAGGCGGGCGCCTACTACGTTTGCCAGAAGACGGGAAACTACGGCAAAGACGGCGAACCGTTTTACCGCGAGGACCCCGACGCCTTGGGCCGAATCTTTGTCGGCCCGTATCTCGCCTACGAGCCGGAGCTGAGTCTCATCCTGGAAGACGAGGAAGGCATCTGCGGCTACGCGCTGGGCGCGTTCGATTCGCGCGTTTTTTTCGCGCGGTACGAAGCGGAGTGGCGACCGGATTTGTGTGCCCGGTTTCCCGCGCCGCAAGGTGATCCAAGCAAATGGACGCGGGTGCAGCACGTTCACTCGTGGTACCACAACCCCGACTATTTCATGCCGGAGCCTTACGAGGCCTACCCGTCGCACCTGCACATTGATCTGTTGGAGCGCGCGCGGGGTCGTGGTTATGGCCGGCGGATGCTCGAACAGGTCATGGACAAACTCCGTCAGCACGGCTCTCTGGGCGCGCATCTCGGCGTGAGCATGATGAACACACCTGCGTTTGGGTTTTATCAGCGGCTGGGTTTCCGGGAATTGATCCGTGTCGGCTCGGGGAATGACGGTTGCATTTACATGGGGAAAAGCCTCCGGGATTAATGTCGAATGCTTGATTCGGTCAGTTGCAATCTCATGAAGACGCGTCGCTTGAATTTGTTGTTCTTGGTTTTTTCCGCCGCGCTCGCGTCAAGTGTGTGCTGGGCCAGTACAACCAGCTACGGCATGGCAACGGACGCACGCATCCTCCTCGTCGTGCTTGACGGGTTTCGGAGCGATTACTTCACGCCTGAGTTGATGCCGCGCTGCCACGCCGAGGCGCAACATGGCGTCATCGGAAAAGCGCATCACGCGGTTCTGCCCACCGTGACGCGGGTCAATGCCGCTACAATGGTGACGGGTTGTCTCCCAAGACGTCATGGGCTGGTGGCCAACACTCTTTACGTGGCCGCGCTGAATTCGTCAGCCGGTATTTCCACCGGCAGCCGCCAGAAACTTCTCGCGGTGAAGGAGGCATGGGGAGGCCGTTTGCTCGCGGTGCCGACCCTGGCTGAAATCCTGGCGCAACGCGGCCAGAGCTTTCTGGTTTGCAGTTCGGGCTCGTCAGGTTCGGCCACGCTGCTCAATCCCACGGGTGACGGAAACGGCATTCTCCATCCGGAATTCTGTGTGCCGGAAAACAAAACGGCCCACATGCACGAAGTGGTTGGCCCCCAACCGCCCGAAACCACACCGGCTCGTCCCATGATGCAGTGGATGACCGATGCCTATCTCAAGATCGGCATTCCAGAATACGACGCGCGCGTGACAGTTTTGTGGTTTACCGATCCGGACCACACCAGCCATGCGAAAGGTCTCGCCGCCCCCGAAGCGCTCGAAGGCATCCGGATCGCTGACGAGCAACTCGGCCGCATCTTCGATTTCCACCGCGCCCGGGGCATGAAGGTGAATGTCTTTATCGTGGCGGACCATGGATTTGCCACGCATGGCGGCCGGTTCAATGTGGCGGCCACCCTCGATGCCAAGGGTTGGATGCAACGAGCGCACCCGGTCGTGATTGATGGCGCGGTTTATCTTCCCAAGGAACACGAGAAGGACCTCGCCGCCGTGGTGCGTGTGCTGCAGGAAGATCCGACCATCGGCCCGATTTTCACACCGGCAAGATCGCGGGGCAGTTGGAAGGGAACCGAGCCCGGCACGCTGTCCCACGATCTTGCGGGTGGCGGCCATCCGCACGGCGCACAGATCATCGCGTATCCGAAATGGACGGCCGCACGCGGTGTCGGGGGTTATCCCGGCACCGTGCAAGCACCCGGCGCCGCAGGACATGGAGCAACTTCGCCGTGGGAAATCAACGCGGTGTTTGCCGCGTTCGGACCGGACATCAAGACAGGTGTTCGCAGCGAAGTGCCGACGTCGAATGTCGATCTGGCCCCGACGATTGCGTTCCTGGCGGGTATTCCGGTGCCGAAAACGATGGATGGTCGCGTGCTGCGTGAAATCCTCATTAGCGGACCGTCGCCAGATAGATTGAAGGTTCGCCGCCAGAACTGGACCTCCAAGACTCCAGACGGAAATTATTCCGTTACCTTGCGCGCATCGCTGGTCGAGGGACATCGCTACGTGGACGAGGTGAGTGCTGTACATCATTGACGCACCAGATCCCAGCGAATGAAACCGGGTACTTGCGTTTGGGTCGCCGGCTCCGTAACGCTGACGCAGATTTCATCTGCGATCAATAATCAGAAGCCAAACCATGTCACAGAAACTTGCGCTGTTGGGAGGAACACCAACCCGCACCCGACCGTTCACGTCGTGGCCGATCTTCGGCAAGGCGGAGGAGAAGCGACTGTTGCGCACGCTGCGCAGCGGCAAGTGGGGACGGCTGCACGGGCCGGAGGTCGTCGAATTCGAGAATCGCTTCGCCGCCATGCACGGATGCAAACACGGCATCGCCGTTGTCAATGGCACCGTCTCCTTGCGCATTGCATTGCAGGCGGCCGGCATCCGCGCCGAGGATGAGGTCATCATTCCGCCTTACACTTTTTTCTCGACGGCCTCCGCAGTGATCGAGGCCAACGCGATCCCCGTTTTCGCTGACATCGATCTCGACACGTTCAATATTTCACCCAAAGCCATCGAAGCCGCCATCACGCCGCGCACGCGGGCGATCATCCCCGTTCATTTCGCCGGCCAGCCCGCCGACATGGACGCGATCATGGCTATCGCCAGGAAGCGCAAGCTGATGGTTATCGAGGATGCAGCACATGCACACGGGGCAAGCTACAGGAACAAGCCTGCAGGTTCTATCGGGCGCATCGCATCGTTCTCATTTCAGTCCAGCAAGAACGTGACGGCGGGCGAGGGCGGCATCCTCACCACGAATGATGACACGCTGGCTGAGTCGTGTCGTTCGATTCACAATTGCGGGCGGGTGCCGTGCGGGGTGTGGTACGAACATCACGTCATCTCAGGCAACTACCGGCTCGGTGAATTCCAAGGCGCGATCCTCAACGCCCAACTCGACCGTTTGGAGGCGCAGACGAAGACGCGTGATCGCAACGGAAAACACTTGGCGTCCCGCCTTGCCGATTTGCCCGGTCTTCATCCACAAAAGCGCTCGGCCAATTGCACGCGCCACAGCTACCACCTGTTCATGCTGCGGATTGACGGGAAGAAGTTTGGCGCGCCGCGCGCCGCTGTGGTCAAGGCACTCCAGGCGGAGGGCATCCCTTGTTCGGGCGGCTACGGTTTTCCGCTGCACCGCCAGCCGATGTTTCGGAACAAAGCCTTCGGCCCATTTCTGCCGAAGGCGTCGGCTAAACTGGATTACCGCAAGACCCACTGCCCGAACAGCGATCTGATCTGCCGCGAGCAATGCGTGTGGCTCGAACAAAACATGTTTCTCGGACGGCGGGCGGACATGGACGACATCGCCTGCGCGTTCGAGAAGGTTTATGAAAACCGCGACGCGCTGAAAACATGGTCCGGGAAACTGGCGGGGAAATGAGACGCTTCACGGCCGCAATCCGGCAATGGCGATCCCGGATTCGCCGGCCACGGAATAAAGCAGATACACCCGTCCGTCGGTATCAACGAAAATCCCAGGATCACGCAGCGCGTGCTCGCGTCCTTTCATCGCGCCAGCCGCGGACGGCTTCCGCGGCAGGTCCGCACCTTCATAGGCGGTCTCGGGTCGCAATACTTCCTCCGCTGCCGAAGTCTTCCAATTCTTCCAGTCCTTGGTCAGGTTAATCTGGCAGCGCAGGATGCGCTCGGGTGCGTCGCCGATGTTGGAATAGTAAACCCAAAGCGTTTCTCCAACGCGATGCGCGGCGACATGGCGCGGGCCGGGTTGGTTGTATTCCTTGTCCCGCAGTTCGCTGCCGGGAAACGGATTCGGCCCCTGCTCAAAATTTTTCAGGCCGTCCCGTGAACGGGAGAGCAGTCCACCCTTGCCCATGGCGTACCACCAGCCGTCCCAAAGGAAAACACGCCAGTAAAAAATCCCCAGAGTCTCATCCGAAGCTTTGAAGCGGAGTCCATCCCGGGAAACGGCGACAAATGTTTTCTGTCCGGGGGCGGCTTTGGCCTGGCCGTGGAAGTACAGCCGAATCTCCCTCCGCGGCTCGTCCAGGTGAACATCAGGTGACGCGATGTGGCCTTGGCAGCCGGAGGCATCCTCCAGACGGAGTGTGCCCGGTTCGTGAATCTTCCACGGACCCTTCAGTTGATCCGCATAGGCGAGTCGGATGTATTTCCCGCTGTGATGAGCGAAGTAAAGGTAGTAGTTGCCAAGCCGGTTGGTGATCCAGTTGGGAACACGAATGAGTGATGGTCCGTTGATGTTGCCGCCATCGCTGCCCGGCAACATCTCCGGCCGGATGATGGGATTTTGCGCGAAACGACGAACTTGCAACGGGTCAGCAGCGCCCGCCCAAACTGAATGGGCGGCCAACAGCAGCGCCAATGACAGCCGTGAACGATTGGAAACTGTTTTCATGTCGTAGCGCATCAATGTGACCAGCAGAAGACCACAACAGAAAGCAGAAATTCGGAAGTCCGATTTCAGCTTTCACAATTTCAGCTCTCAGCTTTTTGGGCGCGTTCAGTCCGCCGGCAGGACACGGATTTTGATGTTTCGGAAATGGACCCGGCCGCCGTGTTCTTGCAGGAGGATGTGGCCGGCCGGCCATTCGCCGAAGTTGGGAATGTTGCGGAACTTGCTCTGCGCAACGCGCGCGCGAAAGTCCGCTGAGCCGCGTTCGTATTCCACCACCTTTTGCCCGTTGAGCCAGTGCTCGACGTGCCTGCCCCGCACGAGAATGCGCGCCGTGTTCCATTCGCCGATCGGCTTTGTTTTCTTTGTGGTCGTCGCCGGGATCAGGTCGTAGAGCGAACCGAGCGTGCGGTTGCCGTCGCGACCCAGTTTGGCGTCAGGATGCCGTTCGTCGTCGAGAATCTGGAACTCGCAGCCCACGGCCGGACCCGCGCCGGTTAAATTGTCGGGGTTGAGGTTCGCCTGGACGAAATACTTGATGCCGCTGTTTGCGCCGGGCGTGAGTTTGAAATCGGCAACCAGTTCAAAACTGGCGAATCGTTCATGCGTGAGGATGTTGCCGCCGCCCACAGACAGGGGCTCGTCCGCCCTATTCACGGTGAGCAGGCCGTCCGCGATTCCCCATTTTTTACCGAGAACCATCCCATCTTTGGCGCTGCGCCAGCCATTTGTGGTTTTGCCATCCCAGAGCAGACGCCAGCCCGCGGCTTTTTCTGATTGCGTCAACGTATTCGGCGCCGCTGCGTTGGCCGCGGCAGCCTCCGCCGCGATTAATGCGGGAGTGACGAGGAGAGCGGCAAGAAGTGTCAGGACCAAGACCTTGGCGTTTCGCATAGATGCGCGGCTTGATTGCTGCCGGTTTACATCCACGGCAGAACGTTGAAGGCATTCGTGCCAAACCTGAAATCCACTGCTTCTCCGTGGCCGTCGGCGAAATTCACATTGCCTCTTTTGTTGTGCCGGATCGTTAGATTGTTATTCCCCGAGTAAAGCGAGATCGGCAACCCACCCGCTAGTTCGGGGATCCACCGGCCATCGTCCGCCGTTTTGGTTCTCCCCGGGGGGAAATCATTGGGTCCGGTAACTTCTTCGACCAGCATGATCTTGCCGGACGGGTTGCGAACAGAACTCAACTTCGTAGGCATAAACGCAGCCCCGCTATACTGGGATGCCATCCACGTATTGCAGGTGTAGCTGTAGGGATAGCTGGTTCGGCCGGGCAGGTCGCGATCCATCGGGCAGCGGAACAGCGGCGCTGGATCCTTCATCCCCAGTAGCTTTACCACCGAGCTTTCCGAGACCGGATGCGCCGGGTCATTTCGGAAATAGATCCAATCTTCCTCGTGCCAGCCCTGACTTCCTGAAGCATAACCGGGCATGACGTCGCTGTAATCCGTCACATAGAGCATCATCCCCAAACCCAGTTGTTTGATGTTGCTCAGGCACTGCGTCTGGTGCGCTCGCGCTTTTGCCTTGCTGAGCGCGGGCAACAACATCGCCGCCAGGATGGCAATGATTGCGATCACCACCAGCAACTCGATCAGCGTAAACGCCCAGGTGAGCGCGCCACGCGCGCAAGTCTGGTTCAGTTTCATCAGTACAACTTCTGCACCCGGTAGAACTGAGTCGCGCCGGCCGGTGCCGGGTCCGTGTAACTCGTCGTAGCGCCCACGGCTGCATTCGTGGATATCGGCGTCCAGGTGGAAAGATTGCCGGACCTCAGCACAACGTATTGGCAGACATCCACCTTGCTCGATTCCCAGGTGAGGGTGGCGTCGCCGGAGACGGGGTCGCGCTGGAAATCAGTGATGTAAAAACCGGAATAGGCTTTCAAATTGGAAACCGTATAACTGCCAGGATTATAACCGAAGAAGTGCTCATTGGCTCCGGTGCCGAACAGACAAAAGCCAAAAACGTTGACATTGGTCCAGGGTGAAACATTGGCTAGTCCACTGTGGTCGTCGCCATTGCCTCCGGCCAACGGCGCGAAAGCGGATTCAGTGATAGCCGTGCCCGCGCTATTGGTCCAAGCCAGGTCCGCTTGCAGGCCCGAGGGAGTGCGTTCAACGGAAAACCTGAAGCGGTGCACGGTGGTGGTGTCCACCCCCATGCCGACGCCGTTGGGGGCGCTGCCGCCTCCGACGCTGGACCCGTTGAAGTCGCAGAAGCTGCCAAAGCTGTAATTGGTGGGATTCGATGGATTCGAAAGATCGGGGGGCATGAACAAATAGTAGAGATTGTTGGGATTGAACCAGTTCGTATCTTGCGTGAGCGTCGAGTCATAGCGCAATGTCGAGCCACTCGTTGTGCCCATGCCCATGAAAGTCCCCCAGGAATTATTGGCATTGGTGTCGCCCATCGTGATGCGGAATGAACCGACGTTGCTCGGATCGGCCACGTTGTTGAATTTCACATCGAAGGAAAACGTGACCCGCTGGCCATTGTTGGTAATCGGCTGCCCGGCAAAAAGCGTATAGACGCGCGGCAGGTATTGGCTTTTGGACGGATACCCGTTGTAAGCGGGATAGTCCGGCCCAACCGCAATTCCGTTACTGCCCACGGTGGCGGTGAAGCCGCTCGCGCTCTGGGCCGTGACCGTGAGCAACCCGGCCGAATAGCCTTGTTGCTCTTGCAGGTCATATTGTCCCCAAGTGCTGGGCAAAGCGACCGGCTGGGCTTGAGTGAGTGAGGGAAGAAGAGTCGCCAGCAGCAGGCTGGCAGCAATCACTGGTAGATAGCTTTTCATGGATTGGATGTTCGGTTTTTGTTGTCCCGGCTGACTGCCTATTTGTCGGCCGATTCTTGTCATCACGGTGCGGTTGTTTTTTGCATTACCCGCCGGGGTCGCTCTTGCGCGAGCATTCGAACGCCACGGAATTGGTAATGCCATGCCGGAGACTATAACATTCCGTCTGGCCGGTGCGGCAATACCTCAATTGAGGTATCACCGCTGGCTACGCGGTCGGGTGCGTTGCCCAGTGGAAATGGAACGCTGAAAACTTAACCAAGCGCCTGGATTTTCGTGTGAAGCATTTCAGTGCGGCCAAACATACCGCGTCACGGCTGCACTCGGATGCGATAGAATCGGATTGGCGCCGACGCGGCGGCGGTATCCGTGTATTGGGTGGTCAATCCCCCCGACGGCAGGCTGGCGGCGAGGTCATTCCAGGTGGTCAGGTCGGAGGAATATTCCACGGTGAAGGTGTTGGGGCCGATCGGCAAGGATGCCCAAGTGAGAGTGACTTCGCCCGTGCCGTTGTCCCGCACCGCGGTGACCGGGAATCCATACGTCACGTTGAGGTTCGAGATGGTGTAACTGCCCACGCCGTTGAACATGTCATTGTTATTGCACCAGAAGCCCACGGCGGCCACCGAAGTCCAGGGCTGTCCGGTCCCGACGTCGTCAAAAATGCTGGGTGTGGTGGTGATGACGGTGGCGGTGCCGGCGCTGTTGCTCCACACGTTGAGCTGTTGCAGGCCGCCCGTGACGCGTTCCAACACGAACCGAAGACTATGCACGGTCGTCGTGTCGTTGAGGCCGACGCTGTTGGGAGTCCCGGAGGAGCTGGCGCGCGTGTTGTTGAAATCGCCAAAATCGCTCCAATCGCCGGGCGTATAGGTGACCGTGACGCCGTTGGTCAGGCTGATGCCGTCATCATCATGGCGGATGCGGACGGTCGTGCCGGCCGGGGCGCCGAGGTCGAGCTGCGCGGTGAACGCCAGGCCGATGTTCGTCGTGACGAAGCCATAGCGCCAGCCCGTGTCTTGCACCGCCACCGCGTTGTTGAAGACGACGTCGAAGGAGAGCGTCACCCGGCTGCCAATGTTTGTGAAAGGCAAAGCGCGGAACTCCTGATAAATCCGCGGTCGGGCTTGGGCGTCTCCGACGCCATCCGCAGGATTCACGTCCACCGCGTTGGTCTTGATCTGGGCGGTGAATCCGCTCGCACTCTGCGCCGAAAGCTGCAAGTTGCCGGGCGCTCCGTTCAAAATCTGGGCCAAATCGTATTCGGTCCAAGTCCCCGACAAGGTGACTGGCTGGGCCTGGGTCAGTAAAGGTTGGAGGGCAACCAGAAGCAGGCCCGCGAGAATAAGGGATGGGTTGGCTTTCATGGTTTTCAATGTCCGGCTGTTTTGTTGAGTACCGTTTTTGTTGTGTGCTTACTGTTTCGTTCTCTCTGAGAGTGTGCGGTCACCGCTTTCCGGCCGCAAACAACCCCGCATGAATTCATGGGAGAAACCACGTGCGGGCGCCCGCCGAACCGGCAGCCCTGGTGGTCTTCAACTGTGGGCCGGTTCTTTTCATCACAGTGATGTTGTTCAGCCTTGCCGATCCGCGTCGGTATTCTCAAATAGCTCGAATGGCCGGGGCTGAGGGACGAGTCTCGCATGCTGGAGCGCCCAGCCAATACCTCAATTGAGGTATGCCAGGCGGAATGGCGGGGACTGCAATGCGGGTCGCAACTCTGGGAGCGCCGGCACCCTTGCCGGCGAACCATTCCACGGGCAACATGCCGGCAAGGGTGCCGGCGCTCCCAGGTTCCTGGGCAGCTTCCACGGCTTTTTGACCGTGCATCGGGGCCATGAACCCACCCCTGACCCCTCCCAGGAGGGGAACTGCCGTCGCGTGTCCGCTGTTCTGCTCCCCTCCTGGGAGGGGTTGGGGGTGGGTCGGTTCATGGGCGGGCGCGTCAGTGCGGGCGGGTGGTCGCGCCTCTCGCCAAGCCACCTTTGTCGGCCATGAATTTCAACACGGCCTCGGAGCGCGAACGCACATGCAACTTCTCGTAGATGTGTTTCGTGTGGACCCGCACCGTGTGGTAACTGATCGAAAGCTGGCCGGCGATCTCCTTGCTCACGTTTCCCTGAGAAAGCAACTCCAGGATTTCCTGTTCCCGCGCGGAAAGGATCGCCGCATCGCCGGCGCTGGGAGCGGGCGACTGGAAGGTCATCACGATCTTGCGCGCGATCTCGCTCGTCATCGGCGCGCCGCCGGTCTGCACGGTGGTCAGCGCTTCGAGAATTTCGCCGGGCGAGGAGCGTTTCAGAAGATAACCGCACGCTCCGGCCTTCAGGGCGTTGAAGATATTCGCCGTATCTTCATAAACGGTCAGCATGATGACTTGCGTGGCGGGCGATTGCAGCTTGAGGCGGGTGGTGCATTCGATGCCCGAAGCGCCCGGGAGGTTGATGTCCATGAGGACTACGTCGGGTTTGAGACGGGGAATCTGTTCAAGCGCCTCTTCCGCCGTGCCGCAGGCGCAGACGCACCGGACACCGCGTGCCCGGCGTAACATGCGTTCGAGGTTGCGGCGCATCGGCGCGCTGTCTTCAACCAAGGCGACCGTGGTCATGCCATCCTCCTGAGCCGCGAGTGCCGGCCCTTGAACGTCGTAAGCATCCGCGGTCATACGTGATAAGCGATTGAGGTGGGAAATAAAATCCGCCTCGATGGCCACGGTGGGTTGGTTTGATTAAGTCCACAATACCTCAATTGAGTTACCCGCCGACGAAACATGTGACAGGTGACAAGTGGCAGGTGACAAGAAAAGACGACATTGTCGTGTCACCTGTCACTTGTCACCTGTCACCTTATTCGTGCGGCCCTCGCTTTGCAGCGGCACGTTGAACGTGACCGTTGTCCCCTTTTCCACGCTGCTAGTCAATTCACACCGACCTCCAAGCTGCTGCAACCGGCGCTGCATATTCCCCAGTCCGTCCGCACCGTTTTGTCCGCGCGGAGCGTCTGGAGTCAGACCGCTGCCGTTGTCGCTCACGGTTATCGTGAGCGTTCCGTCGTTGGCACTAATTGCCAGCCGCAAATCCGTCGCGCCGGAATGTTGGACGGCGTTGCTGAGCGCCTCCTTGAAGGCGAGGAACAGGCTGTGACGCTGTTCGGAGTTCAACGGTGCTGCCGGGAAATCCCGGGCCACGTCCAGATGGCAGCGCACAGGCGTCGCCTTCAGAAAATGCTGCGCGAACTGGCAAAAGTAGGTGGCCAGCGACGACACACTGTCGTGCTTGGGGTTGACCGCCCAAACAATCTCATCCAGCGCGATCACCATCTCGCGCGCCCGCGTGCCGATTTCGCGCGTGTGTTCGCGCACTTCATCCGGGCCAAGCGCCGGGTCTTGCGCCAGTTCGCTGCCGAAGTTGATTTCGACGAGGCCCGCGCCCAGGTCGTCATGCAGGTCTTGAGCGATACGCGTTCGTTCCCGCTCCAAAGCCTGTTGCTGTTCGAGGCGTTCGAGCTTGTGCCGATACCGACGGCGCGCCGCCAGCAGCACTCCGCCAACCAACAGGCCAGAGGTGGAGACGGCAGCGGTTACGCGGAACCAAGTCGCCTCCCAAAGGTATGGCGTCACCGTCAGCGCGACTGTCGCGCCGATCTCATTCCAAATTCCGTCGTGGTTGCAAGCGGTCACGCGGAAGCGGTAACCCCCCGGCGGAACGTGCGGGTATCGCGCGGTCCGCACGGTGCCGGCATCCACCCAACCCTGATCCAAACCCACGAGTTGGTAGCGGAACGTCACGTTCTCCGGTGCGGACAGGCTCAAGGCAGTGAACTCAAACTCCAGTTCTTTGACACCGGGGCCGAGACGCAGTGGGGTCGGAACAGCGCGCAAGTTGACCGCGGCCGGCTCATTGGTGGAGTAGCGTCCTCCGGGAATATCGTAAGCGGCAACAATCCGCCCATTGACTTTCACGCGTTCGACAATGACCGGCGGCGGCAGTGAACTTTTCCCCAAGACGCGAGGTTCGACGATCGCCAAGCCGGTCAGCATGGGCATCAACAGCCGGCCATCACGGGTTTGCGAAGCGGCGGGACAGATTCCGAAAGTCGCCTGTAGGTTGGGCACGCCTTCCCCACGCCCGAAGACCACGGACCGCACCCGCGAGGCGCGGCCCTCCGCCACGGATTCCAACTCCGACCGAGCCAACTGAAAAATGCCCCGATTGCCAGAGATCCAAAGCCGCCCACGGTCATCCGAAAGGATTTGTGAAATGTATTCGTCCCACAAACCCTGACCCGCGCGGAATTGAAAATAACGTCCGTTCTTGAGCCGGCCCAGTCCTTGTCCGGCATAACCGAACCAGAGGCTGCCATCGCCGGTGACGTGCAGACACCGGATGTGCTTCGGCTCTTTCAGGACGTTGGTGGTTTCATTGATCAGAACATCGCCGTGGACGCGCAACAACAGGCCGTCAGAGGTCGTGCCCATCCACAGGTCGCCGCCGGCGTCCTCGACCATTGC
Source organism: uncultured Bifidobacteriaceae bacterium (assembly GCA_964574525.1). GTDB lineage: Bacteria > Verrucomicrobiota > Verrucomicrobiia > Limisphaerales > JADLHS01 > WYBW01. Next base: position 1,596 of record CAZNOE010000038.1, on the reverse strand, counting down.
GCGAACATCACTGGCGCCGGCGGGCAACGGGAAATGTTTCACGCTGCCGTCCTGCGAGCGGAAACGTGTCACACCGGAAGTAATGGAGGCCCACAAATTCCCGTTCGCGCTTGTGTAAAGGGAACGGATGGCAAGATTCCCCGATGGTGGGTTCAACGCGAGAGGAGTAAAAGCGCCGGTGTGATGGCGGAAGACTCCGTTGTCCCGTGTGCCAATGAGAACGCCGCCCCCGGTTTGGGCGGCGACGCAGGCAACGGCGCCGCCATTCCAGCCGGCATTGCTCGAGACCAGACTCCAGACGCCGCTTCTCCGAAGCGCCAATGCCCCGTTTTGTCCTGCAACCCAGAGCGTTCCCGAAGCATCCTCGCAGGCGGATTGGACGGCAGCGAAAGGGAGACCGGACGCCGGACCGATCAGTTGCACGGCGCGGGGGCTGAGACGATTAAGCCCGCCGCCGCGAGTGGCAACCCAAAGATTGCCTTCGAAGTCCTCAAGAATATTTATTATGTTCGGATGCGAAGTGCCCACACTTTGGAGGCCGTGGGAATCAAAATGAAACAGTCCACCGGAGGAGGTGCCAATCCAAACACCACCGGCGCTGTCCTCATACAAAGCTGACACCACCACCTCGCCGCGCCCGGGTTCCAGGTTCAAATCCGCTACCGCCACCAATTCGCCACCCTCATGATACCGATACAATTTCGAGCCTGCGAAAAGCCAGATGCCGCCTTGCCGTGCCATGGCAATGCGGGCGGATGGCTGGCCCAGACTGCACATCGTCACAAAGCGTCCGTTTCGGAAAACTCCGACATTGCCAGTTCGAGAAAACCAGAGTTGACCTTGCACGTCGGTCGTGAGCCAACAAGTACCTTGTCCCGTCAGTCCTTCGGTGGTTCCAACGGGCTGCGCTTTTTCACCCAGGATTCGGAAAACGGCCCCCGCGCTGTCGCTAACCCAGATACTCCCTTCCCCGTCCTCCGCTATCGCCCGGGCTTGGGCTTCTGGCAAAGTTTCATTCAGGGCAAGGGTTCTCGTAATCTTGCCGGCTTCCAGACAGACGACTGTTCCACGATCCTTGGCCAGCCACAACCGGCCGCGCCGATCCAGCAGCATGGCGCGAATCTGATCCGCCGTCGGCCCGGCGGGCGTCACCGGGGCGAATTCCTGGAACCGCACTCCATCAAAACGGGACAACGAGCGATGCGTGGCAATCCACAGGTAACCATCCGGCGTTTGCTCCAAACCCACGATGGTGTGCTCCGGCAAACCGTCCTCTGTCTGCCAGGCCCGCGCGAACCACGCCGAGTTCGTGCTCGCGAACAGCGGGAGCGAAATGACCATCAGTATCAAGCTCGCAAACCACAACGGAACGATTCGGCAAATCATCGGCGTGGACACGGCTGCAATTCTAAACTCTCGCAAGGCCCGGGCAAGACGCAAGCGAAGTGTGCTGGGATTGCACCCGGCAAGTGAGCACGCCGCCATTAGTCGGTCTGCATTGTAGGTTGTCTCGTGATCGAAACGCAGTGGCCCAGCGACTCAGGGCTTGCGCGCCCTCGCAGAAATCATGATTTTGCAGCCGTGCTCCGTCATTAC
>CAZNOE010000037.1:0-18166 GCA_964574525.1 uncultured Bifidobacteriaceae bacterium | reverse complement strand
GCACGCTGACCAAATCGCCGCAGCGCGCGAACCCGTTCGGCGACGCCGTCGAGGCGCGGCCATTTGATTTCGATCAGCCAGCCAGACTGGCCGAATCGCTGCGCGGTGCGGCGGTGCTTTACAACACCTATTGGGTGCGGTTCACCCACGCGGATTTCTCTCACGCTGCCGGGGTGGAAAACACCTTGAAACTTTTTGCCGCCGCCAAAACTGCCGGCGTGGGACGCGTGGTACATGTCAGCATCACAAATCCTTCCGAGGATTCGCGCCTGCCCTACTTCGCCGGCAAAGCGCGGCTGGAGCGCGCGCTCATCGAGTCTGGTCTCTCGCACGCGATTCTTCGGCCCGCGGCGCTGTTCGGCGCCGAGGACATCCTCATTAACAACATTGCGTGGTGTCTGCGGCGCTTCCCGTTTTTCGCGGTGTTCGGGGACGGTCGATATCGCTTGCAGCCAATCTACGTGGACGACTTCGCGGCACTCGCAGTTGAGGAAGGCCGAAACACGCAGAACAAAATTGTGGACGCCATCGGCCCGGAGACGTTTACGTATCGCGAACTCGTCGAACGCATCGGCGAGATCATCGGCAAGCGGCGTCCGGTGATTTCGCTGCCACCACCGCTCGCGTATTTTTGCGGCTGGCTTATTGGCCGGTTCATGGGCGACGTCACCGTCACGCGGGACGAGGTTGAGGGATTGATGGGGGATTTGCTTTACACCGCTTCACCGCCCGCCGGCCAGACACGGTTCACTGCCTGGGCGAAACAACACGCCCCTACGCTCGGCGCCCGCTATGCCAGCGAACTGGCGCGGCGTCGCAATCTTTGTGAAGCCTACGAGCGGCTCTGATTTATGCGCGTGGATTCTTTCGGCGCGGAAAGCGAGGCGCAGCTTGTCCCTCGCAAAAAATGGCAGCGGATTGGCAAAATGGGTGTAGTGATCCCGCACGGTCACGGCGAGACTTCCTTCAACGATATGAGCGGCCAAACGAAGTCTGGTCGGATGAATGAGACGAACGAAGCCCGTTGCGAGGTGTGCCCGCTGAGTCGCGTGCAGGCAGGCGTGGCGGTGCGCATCACGCAACTTTGCGCAGCGCCGGAAATTCAGGAACGTTTGCGGGAAATCGGCCTGTGCGAGGACCAAGTCATCAAGCTGCTCACCAGCCGTAACAATTTCATCTGCCAGGTCTGCAACGCCCGCCTGGCCATCAGTGAGCATCTGGCTCAACTGATCATGGTCGAACCGGTTCTCCAGCCGACGCCCGCTTCGCCATTTGCTCGCCAAGATAACGGTGCATTCCCGCTGCGGCTTGCCTCGCGTCTCTGACAGCATACACCACGAGACTTGGGCCGCGCACGGCATCGCCGCCTGAAAATACCCCAGGTACGGTGGTCATCTGGTTTTCATTCACGACCAGGCCGCCCCATTCGTTCGTGGTCACGGCCGCAAAGTCGCTTTCACGGGGGAAAGGCACCGGATCAAATCCGTACGCGACCAACAACACCTCCGCCGGCACGGTGAATTCCGAACCCGGCACGGCGCGCGGTTTGCGCCGGCCCGAAGCATCCGGCGCACCCAGTTCCATCCGAACGCAACGAACTGCCGCCACTTCCCCTGCCCCATTGCCTTCAAGCGCTACCGGGTTTGTCAGGAATAGGAAGCGTGCGCCTTCCTCCAAAGCGTTTGCGTACTCCTTTTTGCTCCCAGGCATGTTCGCCAGGTCGCGCCGATAAATGCACACTGCCTCCTTCGAACCGCAACGGACCGCTGTGCGCAGACAATCCATCGCCGTGTCGCCACCACCCAGCACCGCGACGCGTTTGCCCGCGACTTGAACCTCGGGTAGATCCAACGCCGCTGGAGAGTTTTTCTGGATCAAAAACGGCAGGGCTTGGTGAATTCCCGTTAGTTCCGCGCCCGGCACATCCAACGCTTTGGGCTTCTGCGCGCCGATGCCGAGGAAAATGGCGTGAAACTCCTGCTGAAGCTGTTTCAATGAAACGTCTTTGCCAACCGTGATTCCCAAACGAAACTCCACGCCTTGCCGCTTGAGAATGTTCACCCGCCGTTCGACAACCGATTTTTCCAGCTTGAACGCCGGGATGCCGTTCATCAGCAAACCACCGGGCAGATTCTGCGATTCAAACAGTGTTACGGCATAACCGAGTCTGGCCATTTCGTCGGCGCAGGCCAACCCGCCCGGGCCGGAGCCGATCACCGCAACCCGAAAGCCATTGGCCGGAGCCTGGGTGATCTTCAAGTCTCCGTGAGCAAAGGCGTATTCGTTGATGAATTTCTCAATCGCCCCGATACAGATCGGGTCGGAACGGCCATTCAAAATGCACGAACCTTCACACAGCCGTTCCTGCGGACAGACGCGCGGACAGATTTCCGGCATGTTGCTCGTGGCGCGCGAAATCTCGGCCGCTTCCAGAAATCTTCCTTCCGCCGCGAGCGCCAGCCACTCCGGGATGCGATTCGAGAGCGGGCAGCCCTCGACGCAGGAAGGCTCGGGACATTGCAGGCAGCGGCTGGCTTGCTCCTTGATCGTCGCTTCGTCAAAAAGAGAATAGATTTCGTCGAAATCAGTGATGCGTTCGCTCGCGGAGCGTTTGGGCGGCTCGCCGCGCGAAATCTCACGCCACGCGTATTTCGCGGGCCACGGTTGATGGGCTTTCTTATCCATGGCCAATCTGTGTTGCGGCTGGCTGCCCGGCCAAAAAGCGGGCAATCATTTTTTCCAAAGCTTCGATCCAGAGCGGATGCTCATTCATGCAGGGAATTCGCGTGAACTCCTTTCCACTCGCAGCCATGAACTGTTCGCATCCGCGCATACCAATTTCTTCAATCGTTTCCAGGCAATCCGAAACAAATGCCGGACAAATGACGAGCATCCTCTTTTTACCTTCCTGCGCGAGGCGCGGCATTTCGTAGTCGGTGTAAGGTTTCAGCCACGGGTCTTTGCCGAGCCGCGATTGGAACGAGATGGAAAACTTTCCGGCTGGCACACCCGCCTTCGCGACGAACGCTGCCGCTGTCTTGAAACATTGCGCGCGATAACACGTCGCGTGTGCGGGGCTTGGAACTTCGCAACAATTGGATGCAGTCAGGCAATGGCAGCCCGTCGGATCGGATTTTTTGATTTGCCGCTCCGGCACGCCGTGGAAGCTGAATAGCAAATGGTCGTAGTCCTTATTCAAGTAATCCGCCGCGCTGGCCACAAGCGCCGTGATGTAATCCGGCTGGTCGTAATACGGCCGTTCGACGGTAAGTGAAAACTGAGGATCAAACTTTGAGGTCATTTCCTTCACGCGCACGACGGCCGTTTCAAAGCTCGACATCGCATAGTGCGGGAACAGCGGGATGAGCAGCAGGTCGGTGATGCCTTTGCGGGCGAGGGTTTGCACCGCGCTGGCGATGGAAGGATTCTGGTAGCGCATCGCCAGTTCGACCGGAACGCTGACGCGCTTTTGTAACGCGCCCTGAACGTGCCTGCTCGTGACGACGAGCGGCGAGCCATCCTTGGTCCAGATTTTTTCGTAAGCGTGCCCGGACTCTTTCGGGCGATTGATGAGAATCATGCCGACGATGAACCGGCGTAGCGGCCAAGCGACATCAATGACGCGCCCATCCATCAGGAATTCGTTCAGGTAACGGCGCACGTCGCTCACCGAAGGCGAATCGGGAGAACCGAGATTGACCAGTAACACGCCTTTGCTCATGCGGGTCCAGTGCGGGCAGACGAACCCACCCCTGACCCCTCCCGGGAGGGGAACTGACTCGCGGCGTCGTTTGTCTTGCTCCCCTCCGTTGGAGGGGGCGGGGCTGGGTGTTCCAGACATCTCGCAACCCGCTCGGCTGCGTTGCAGCCGGACACGATGGAATCCCCAAGTGAAATGCCGTCGCGATAGTGGCCGGCGAAAAAGAAACCGGGCGCTTGCGTCTCGATGTCGTCCATCAATTGCTTGAAGCAGCCATAGCCGACTTCGTACTGCGGAATTGCTTTCGGAAAGGCGAAGTAATGGCGAAACGTCGGTTGGCCGCGCACGCCGAGAATGGTCGCCAAGTCCTTCAGCGTCAACTCAACGGCTTGATCTTCACCCACCAGGCCGAGTTCGGGCGCCCGTGTGCCGCCGAGATAACAGGTCACGGTCACGTGACCCTTCGGCGCGCGGTTCGGGAACAGCGACGACGAAAAAATCGCGCCGAGAATATTGAAGCGCTCAACCGCCGGGATCAACATCCCAAAGCCATTCAGCGGATGCGCCACGTCCTCGCGGCGGAAACCCAGCACGACACTCGCGACGGGTGGATATTTGATCTCGCCCAAAGCCGACCAGTCAATCATACGGCCGTCCGCAGCCAGTCGGATTTCGGGCGCGACGTACGCCGGGCTGGTGAACAGCACAGTGCTGTGTTCGGTTTGCAAATTTGTGCTTTTGACGCGCGAAGTCACAACCCAGCCGTTCGGGGTTTTTTCAATCGCGGTTACCGGGCAACCATAGCGCACATCTCTCCCCAGCTTTTCGCCGAGAGTGTCGGTGAGCACCTGCAAGCCTTCGTCGAACGAGAGCTTCTTTGCCTCTTGTTTGGAGACTTCCGGTCGCCGTTTGCGTTCGCGTGCGCCAAGAATCTGGCCAAGGATGAGCGAGCGATACTTCTGCTCCAGCGCGAGAAGCTTGGGAAAGGCGTGCCGCACCGACAGCCGCGCCGGATCCCCCGCGTAGATGCCAGCCACGAGCGGATTGATGGCGTAATCGAGAAACTCCTGTCCGAGGTGCCGCAAAACAAATTGCGCGACGCTCTCCTCAACATGGTCTGGCGCGCGGCGCGTGAAGATTTCGGTGAGCAAATTGAATTTGGCCGATGCCGAGAACAGTGGTGACGTGAAAAACTGCAGCGGCTTCCCCGGAACGAGCACTGGTTTGCCGCCGCGCACGATGTAACGGTTCTCCGCTGCCGGATCGGAATAAAGCCGGCGCGATTCGATTCCCAGATCGCGAACGAGGTCCGCAATCTTTGGTGAAGTTTCGAGAGCGGAGTTTGGGCCGCATTCGGCGAGGTAGCCGTCCCGCCGTATGGATTGAATCACTCCCCCCACGCGTCCGCTGGCCTCATAAACCGTGACTGGGATGCCCTTGCGCTTCAGGTAAAACGCCGCGGTCAATCCCGTGATGCCCGCGCCGATGATTGCGACGGATTTCATGCCTTGCCGCGCGATTTCCTCGCTGCGATGTTGCTTGCGGACCGGAGTTCGATCGGATGGCCTTTCTCCCATTCGGCACGGAAGCTTTCCAACAAGGGAAGTTCGATCTCATCCTTCTTACGTCCGGTGGCGCGCTTACTGGCGATGATGTCTCGCAGATTCGCAATTTGAAAAATCCCCTCAATCAGCCCGCGGGCCTTCGCTTCCGCGAAGCTGCCGATGCCATCGGGCGCGAAGACCAAATCCACATCGAACGGTCCGGTTTTGATCTGAACAAAGTCCTTCCCTTTCGTAATGTCCCCTTCGAGTTCACCGCCAACCTCAAAACCAATCTGTCTTAGAGCCGAAACAATGCGTCGTCCATTCTCCAATGAACGGGCGGGAAAAACATCCACGTCCTGCGTCGTTCCCGGATAGCCCAGGAGAATTGCACCACTCTTGCCAATGAAAAGATATTCGACGCCGTGCTCGTTGAAAGCACGGGCAATCTCCTCGGCCTGTATCGGACGAAATTCAGGTCGTTCGCTCATTTGGCCCGCTGGAAACCCAAATACTCCGGCAAGTTTTTCTCGCACCATTCGCGATACTCCGCCATCGAATCAAACGAGCGCCACGGTGCGTCATCGAGGACCGGCTTGTAAACGCGGTTGAAGCCGTACCTGATGCGGAGCGCCAACGGACGCGCCATCTGCCGCCGACATTGCTCGCGGAACGCTTCCTCCGCTTCCTGGTCGGTCTGTTTCATGGCAGAAGGTTATTTGATTTGGAATCCGATGATGGCGACGGATTTCATTTCCCTTTCCGTCGGCTCAAATCGTCCTCGAATGTTTTCGCTCGCTTGCGGGCGCGAGCGTGTTGTCGAAACACATGGCGATGTTGCGAATGAAAAGGCGGCCTTTGTCGGAAACTTCGAGGCCAGTTGGCGACCGGCGCACCAGGCCGTCGGCTTCAAAGCCGGCGAGTGATTCGAGTTCGCGCTCGAAGTGCGACGCGAAGTTGATGCCGAGCCGCTGAGACATCGCAGCGTAATCGAGCGAGAGGTCGCACATCACCCGCATGATCGTATCGCGACGGACCTTGTCCTCGTCGGTGACGAGATAGCCGCGCGTCAGCGGGACTTTGCCTGCGTCGAGGGCAGCGTAGTATTTCGGCAAGTCCTTCTCGTTTTGCCAATAGGCGTCGGGGATTTGTGAAATGGAGGACATGCCAAAGGCGTAGATGTCCGCGTTGCCGCGCGTGCTGTAGCCCTGAAAATTTCTCTGCAACGTTTTGTTGCGTTGCGCCGAGACCAGTTCGTCTCCGGGCCGCGCAAAGTGGTCCATGCCGATATAGACGTAGCGATTGTTCTCCGTCAGGCGCTCGATGACCATCTTGAGCAATTGCAGTTTTGTTTCCGGTGATGGCAGAATCTTTTGCTCCAGAATTTTTTGCGCCGGCTTCACCCACGGCACGTGCGCGTAGCTGAACACAGCGAGGCGGTCGGGCTGCATTTCGAGCACGATGTCGAGCGTGTGGTTGAAGGACTCGATAGTCTGGTGCGGCAAGCCGTAAATCAGGTCGAGGTTGATGGAGCCAAAGCCCGCTTCGCGCAGCCAATCCAACGTTTGTTGCGTCATCTCGCGCGGTTGAATGCGATGCACAGCCTGCTGCACGGCGGGATCGAAGTCCTGCACGCCGAGCGACGCGCGATTGAAACCGATTTCGCGCAGCGCGACGACGTGGTTGCGGGTCAGACGACGCGGGTCGATTTCCACACCCGCCTCAATGTCAGCGGAGAAAGTGAAATGCTTGTGGATGATGTCGCCGAGCTTGCGGATTTCGTCGGGCGACAGAAAGGTGGGCGAGCCGCCGCCCCAGTGGAGTTGCACCACTTTGCGCCGCGAATTGAGCAGCGTGCTCATTTGGGCGACTTCCTTTTCCAGATAGTTGATGTAGGTGTCGCCTTGACTGTGGTTGAGCGTGATGACGGTCGTGCAGCCGCAAAACCAGCAGAGCGTCTCGCAAAACGGGATGTGGAAATAAACGGAGAGATCGCGCTCAGTCTTGTTGTTTTCGAGGATGCGCTCGGCGAGGTCGGGCCACGTGAGCGCGTCGGTGAATTTCGTGGCGGGCGGATACGACGTGTAGCGCGGTCCGGCCACGTTATACTTCTCCACCAGTTCCAAATCTACGTTCAGCTTGCTCATAGTTTGAAACAATTGAAATGGAGTCCACGCTCGCCCTCACCCCGGCCCTCTCCCCCAGGAGAGGGAGAATCATTCGCCGTCCTGCCGAAAATCGTGCTGCTGAATTTGCCGGACGCGCTGCCGCAAATCCAAGACTGGTCGATTGCTTTTCCCTCTCCTCGGGGGAGAGGGTCAGGGTGAGGGCGAGCGTATAACTGACTTCGCAAACTCATTTGAAACTCCGCACGGTTTCGACCAACGCGGCAATGTTTTCCAGCCTGGCCGCGGGCGTAACGCCGTGGCCGAGGTTGAAAATATATCCGGGCCGTCCGTTCATTTCTATAAGAAGGCGTTTGGCCTCGCGGGCGACATCCTCAGGCGTGGCGTCGCTGAGCAGCGCCGGGCTGAGGTTGCCCTGCAAAGCGACGGACTCAGGCAAAAGGTTGCGCGCCTCGGCCAGGGAGAATTGCCAGTCAATGCCCAGCACATTCGCGCCAGTGGCGACGAGGTCGGGCCAATTGCCGTGTGTGCCCAGAGAAAAGACGATGACGGGACGTGTCAGGTGCGAGGTGTCAGGTGTCAAGCGCGTGATGATTTCGTGCATCCAACGGCCAGAGGCTTCCTGAAAGTCCGCGCAGGGGAGGTGGCCGCCGTGGCTGTCGAAAATCTGGAGGGCGTCCACGCCGGCATCGGCCTGCATTTGGAGATAAGCGGTGATCGCGGCGGTAAGTTTTTCGGCGAGTGCGAAGTAAGTTTTCCGGTCCTCCCGGAAGAGGGCCAACGCGCGCGTGTATTTCTGAGCGCTGCCGCCTTCCATCATGAACGTCGCGAGCGTCCACGGCGACCCGGAGAAACCGATGAGCGCGGTTTCGTCACCCAGTTCAGTTCGAAGCAACCGCAACGCCTTGTCCACATAGCCCAGCCGCTCGGTCACGCGCTCGACAGAAAGACGCGCTATGTCAGTTCGGTCGCGCACCGCGAAATCCATCACGACACCGCCGGATTCGCGGAAGCGGTAGGGCTGACCCATTGCTTCGGGGATGACCAGGATATCACTGAAGAGAATCGCGGCATCGAACCCGAAGCGGCGAATCGGCTGGAGCGTGACTTCCGCCGCCAGTTCCGGCGTCTGGACCAAATCGAGGAAAGTGTATGTCTCCTTGAGCTTGCGATACTCGGGCAAGGCGCGTCCGGCCTGGCGCATCAACCAGACGGGTGGACGATCCACGGCGCAACAGTGGCAGGCATTAACGAAGCGCTGCAGATTGGTGAGGCTGGACACGGTGGCGACAGTCACCTTGGCCCGACTTGCGCGTTCGTGTGCTTGAACGGTGGTTGTGTTCATTCGTTGCCTGTCTGTTTCAGCAGCAAAGACATCGTGGTCTTATTGCTAATAACACAGTAAGTCGCCCAGGAACAAGCAGCTTTACCTCGCTTGCTGTTTGCTTCGCATTTTTTGGCTACCGGTGGGCAAGTCAAAGCTACCGCAGCGGAGAATGGTTCAATGGAGAAAAACGTCACGCGCTCAGTCGTACTCAATCAGAATCGGTATTGCAGGCTCGAAAACACCATGTGCGCCTGATAGTTCCGGTTCCCGCCGGAAGTCACGTCGGCGTAATCGAAGTAACCGTACTTGAGGGTCAGCCGAAGATTCCTGGTCAGCCGCCGCACCAGCGTCGCGGTGATGCCGTGTTCTTCCGCGCCGACACCGTAAGGCACGCCGACGGTGGAATTGTCGCGATAATTGTCGGCCTGATAATAGAAATAGCTCAGGTTCAAATCGGTTTTGTCGTCCAGGACCAAGCCGGATGAAAAGTTCAGCGTCCAGTAATTGTTCTGCGCGTCGAGAATCGTCTGGGTGAAATCCGAGGCCGGCGTTTCGGTCTTGCTCAACACATAGTTGAAGCCAAGTTGCAGGCATAACCGGGACCACGGCGACCAACTGATGTTCTGCGCGAAAATGTGACTCGTCATTTCCGAAGACTTCACATCCGCAAGGCCCGAGACCGCGTCCGGCTTCGTATGAATGGTGGACAACTGGTATTCGTAGCGGCTAACCAGAGTCACGTTCTGCCAGGGCCGAAGCGTCAGCCGCAAGTTCCCGTCGTAGGTTTCAAAGTTCTGCATCACCAGAAACGCCGGGTAACGATTCAGGCTGCCGGCGATGTTGGGTGTGCTGTCCTGGCGGTAATCATAATCGTACTTGTTAAGTTTGTAGTAACCGCCGACATCCACTGTGACCCGGCGCGTTGGATACCACCGGGCTCCCGCGCTGTATTTCTGGAAGAAGCGGCTGTCTTCGGTCTCGCGATTAATGATCGCCGGACCCGAGACAGTCACTCCGCCAAACTCTTTCAAGTTCCCGTCCCCCTCGGTCCATTCTCCACGGCCATACAGAACCAAATTCGTGAGGCCGGTGTAGCGCAGATCCAGGCGTTCGCGCACGTCGAGAAGACCCCGATCACTCCTGGCACTGAATGGTGTGGACACACCGCCGAGAGTTTGAGATCCGCTGGAGTCCGCATCCGAATCCTCTTTTTGCGCCCGCACCGACGGGATGATGGAGAAATGATCCGACACCTTGGCCAACAGATTCAGGTTCATCACATATTCCTGAAGCCGCGAGCCGCCGTTGAGGCCAACGTACCCGGGCCCGTCTGTCGCGCTCGGCGCGTAGCCGACATCAAAGTCCGTGCCGTAAATCCGGCTGCCGGAGAAATTGTTGTCGAGATCCGAGAATGAGTAGCCGGAGGACAACAACAAGTTCTTCTTGATCCAGGTTTCCGTGAAAGCATGGACGTTAATCAGATCGTAGGTCGTGCCCTGGCGGTCAGTGATCCGTTGTTCGGCGGGCTCGCCCGGACTGTGGTCAATCTTCAAGGCGTTGTCGAATTTCCCGGTTTCGTAACGCAGCCCCAAACCTAGATCGGTTTTCTTGATCCGGTGCGTCGCATCCATTTCAAACAAATCGCTGTGCTCATCAATCTCATAAAAGGAAGGGCTTAGGCCCCGCGTCACGCCGAGTGTGGGATGCGTTAATCCCCACACGGTCGAACTCTTTTCGCCGTCCCGGTATTTGTGGGCGTACTTGAACGTGATCTTCGGCACCTTCTCGAGCGTCAACCCGGCCTCAAACGAAATTTCACCGCGGTCAAGCGCCAACGCGTCGCCCGACAGCGGAAACCATGCGCCGGTGGGCGGGTAAAAGCCGCCATCGCCGTCGTACCAGGTGCGAAACTCGTTGTAAGAGAACCGCACGTAGCCGAGCTTCTCACGCGCAACCTCCAGCCTCAGCCTGTAGTCGTGATTGTCGAAAAGTGCGCGGCCATCCGCAGTCAGCGTTGTGTTTGTTGCAATCGGCGTCGTGTAATGGAAATCCTCGATGCCACCAAAAACTTCGCCGCTGCGGTGCCGTTGCTGGAACTGGCTCTTGCTGCCCTCGATGAAAAACCCGCCAGCCGAAAACTCGATCCAGTTGTTATAGGAATCCTTGCCTCCTTCGAACATCTGCTCCTGAGTCAGTGGAGGGGCAGCGGCTGCCGGCGGCGCGTTTGTTTCATCCGCAGAAACGGCGGATGCCGCCGCGCAAGCGCCGAGCAAAGTTGCGCAATAACATCGAATCCGTCTGTTTGGGAATGGCCTTCTTGATTTCATCGGCTTTCGAGTCACTGGTTAGAACCGCAAAGACGAACTCACCCGGGAACCATGCACCGCCTCGTGACAACCCGCAGTCCAACACGTGCCTTGCGCCAGACGGGCGGCTGAGTGGGCGGACCCGCCGATCACGATGTTGCCACCCTGCACCTGCTGGAAGTGGCATTTGAAACAGAGGCTTGCATTGCGGGCGGTGAGCATCTTGGCATTGACCGATCCGTGAACGGTGTGACATACGGAGCAGCCTTCGCGCGATGCTTCGTGTTCGAACACATAAGGCCCCCGTTGGGCCGAATGACAGCGGAAGCAGCCTTCGTTTTCTGAAAGCAGCGCGGTGCCACCGCCTATGTGAATGGACCCTTTGTGCGGCGAATGGCAGTCGGTGCAGGACATCTTACCTTCCGGGACCGGATGATGACTCGGCAGGTTGAACTGGCCGCGCACATCGCTGTGGCATTGGTAGCAGACGGTTTCCGCCGACCGGGCCGGCTCGACCGCGAGACGCGCCCCATAGCTGCTCGTCCTCGGGCGGCCGGACCCAAAACTGTACGGCGGTTTCACTTCGCCGCCTGAATCCGAGTGCAGGCTCGCCGGGCCGTGGCAAGATTCGCAACCGGCGTTGATCGCATTTGGCCCTTCGGTAACCAGCCGCGCGTGGTCAGCCGTGACGAAATCTTTGTAAATCTCAGTATGGCACACCTCGCATTCCTTCGAGCCGATGTATTTGGCGCCCGGAACATTTGGCAACACCACCACAGCGCGATGCACGGTCCGGCAGGAAATCACCGCCAGGCACACGACGATTGCACCGGCCGCCCACGCCAGGCCTCGCCACCTGGCGAACAGTTTTCCAAGCATGCGAAAATTGCGATTTGTCATGAGTTCTTCGATTGCCAGACAGATTGAATCACCCACCCGGAGTGATCCTATTCGTTCAACTCTTGCTGCACCCACCCACTCGCGAAATCCAACAGATTCAGACAATGGTGCGGGTTGTGTACTCCAACGCTGCCATCGTTGACCACCAAATACAGATTGAAGCGTGCTTTCTTGATATTGTCGGGAATCAATGCCTGCTCCGTTGCGTTTGGCCCCGCGCCTCCTGGTGACAACTCCCCCGGCGTCGTGTATTCCCAGGCCCTCGATCCGTACTTCGTACGCAACGACGCGGGCGCTTTCGTGGCAGCCCAGTTGTCCAAATCGGCCTTGATCGAGTTGATTGTATTCGTGATGGCCGGTGAGAGAATAATTTGTCTGAGCAATTGCGCATTCGCCGCACTTCCATGGCACTTGGCGCAGACTTGATAGGAATTGCTTTCAAACGTGTGGCCCGTCACAGCGGCAACCTCCGGTGGACCGGTCTGATGTGCAGCGGTCTGCATGTGGCAATCAACGCACTGCTTTTCCGCCAGATAATGCGTGCCCGGCGCCCTGTTGGTTGCGGCATTGCCGGTGTCCAGTTCCCCTACCGTGCCGAGCAAAATGTTGTACTGCGGTGAGTGGTGCGGCGGACGGCTCGAACTGGTCCACAAAGCGCCGCGATGGTTGTGGCACTGCGCGCAGACATTGATGTTCGGATCGTACTTGCTTAAGAAGACATCCGACGTGGTGAGGAAGTAATCATTCGTCGAGGCGATGGGATTGCGGAGTTGGTTGGTGTAAATCGCTCCAAGCCCGGTGTTGGTGATGATGACGGGGGGGAATCCCTCCACCACGTTCATGTGCACGCCATTCAGGACGTTGGCGAACACATGCACTCCATGCGGGTCGTGGCAGACCGCACAGGTGACCGCCACACTGTGATCGTTTTGTGGCACGGGTTTTCCTTTCAGCATCGCAAGGCGCGCCGGCCCGATGTGACAGCGCCCGCACGTGTTCGGGTTCATGTTCGCCTCGCTGACCGTCGCGTGACCCGACCTCAACCATTCGTCATACTGCGGCTGCTCCGACCCGGTATGGCAACCGCCGCAGACCGTGGCGGCCAATTCCACGCGTGGTCGCGCCACGAAGTCATCCGGGTTCGCCGCGTGATTGGCGGCTGGCCCGTGGCAACTCTCGCATTGCACGCCGGCCAGACGCGGAGTCGGGGTCGTGTTGTTAACCAGTCGAAATCCAGTTGGCAACCCGAAGCCCACCGTATGGCAAGGCAGGCACGAGCTATTGGTTTGGCCGCCTCGGGCGACAAACAGCGCATTGGTAAACGCCCCGGCATGACGCGTGGCCGACTCCGTCGTGTGAATGTTCTCATGGCACTCCACGCAAACCGCGGCTCCGGCGTATTGAGGTGCCGGACCTGAAACCCTGAAGAAAGCATTGCTCGAAAGGGTCGTGATCGTTGCTTTCCTGGACGCGTTGAGACCGCCAACTGGCTGCCAATTCGGATCCTTCGAGCCCAACTTCTGGAAGAGTTGGTAGTACCCGGAGGGGCCATCCCACGTCACACTCACGCCATTGGTGGCTCGCGTGATGCCCGTCATCACGGGCAGCCCCGGCAGGCCGCCTGGTTGCGTGATACTCAAGTGTTCAATCTCCTGCGCGCTGGCGGACCCACCGGACACGAAAACACCTGCCACCGCCAGGATCAAAATGGAGGCTTGATTGGCCAGCAGAACTTTCCTGTTCATACGCTGCAAATTTCAGTGCGCATGGCAACTCATGGTTAGCGGAATCTGCGAACTAAGCCCGGTTGCCCCAAATACTGGTTGAAAAGCTACACGGAGGTCAAACCCGTGCTATCCAAATATTGTCGGATGTTTACCGTTGATTGCTCTGCGCCAAGCAAGGCCTTCCCGAGGTGGCGCAAGCCTCTGGCTTGCGGCTGTGTCGCCAACCCTCCAGGTTGGCGAAAGCGTTTGTTGCCCGAGTCGGGCACCAAGCCGGAGGCTCGGTGACACTCACGCAAGCTGGAACCTGCGCCACTCCAAGATTTCCTCGCTTGCCTCGTTAAACTTTGTCAGATTGAAATCGCAATGCGGCCTGGCCAGACAAGCGCGAAATACACGCCATGAGACAACCGGTGGCAAACCTGATTCAGTCCAATCCACTGCGAATACGGGAGCACGCCAATGCCCGCACCGTACTACTCGTGCTGGTTTTCTTTCTCGTCGGCCTGGGCGGCGGTGCTTATTGGCATCACCGCTCCACGAAATCCGCGCCCTTGAAGGAGTCCGATGACAAAAAAATCATCGCGCTGTCCGACAGCACCAAGGCTGTTCTCAAGCGCTTGGAATCGCCCGTTGAAATCCGCTTCTACTCGCTGCTCGATCCAGCGACCGTTTCCGATTCGATGCAGGCCTTCGCGGGGCGGGTGGACCAGTTGTTAATCGCGTATCAGCAGGAAGCCAACGGCCAGATCAACGTGACCCGCTTCAACTCCCAGCCGGACGCCAACGCGCAAGCCGCCGCAGCGGATGGCATCAAACCTTTCAATCGCGACAAGGGCGAGGCGTGTTATCTGGGGATCGCCGTCGCCCAAAAGGAGCAAAAAGAATCGCTCCCCCAACTTTCTCCCGAATGGGAACCCGCCGTGGAGTTCGATCTCACCCGCGCCATCGTCCGCCTGATGGATGCGAAGTCTTCCGCAACAAATCCGGTGGCCACCTCCGAGCCAAACAAGGCCACCATCGAGGAGGTCAAACGCGCGCTGCCCAATCTCGCTGCCGTATCCATGGAGGAAGGCACGCGCATTCTCCGCGAGACCACGTTGAAGGAATTCGCGGCGGCGGCTGATGAAATGGAGATTCGGCTGAAGGAAGCGCAGCAACGTGCCACCCAGGCGCAGAGCAGCGGCTCCGCAGCCGACCAACAAGCGGCGGTGAAGCAACTTCAGCAAGTCCAGTTGGAGCAAGCCGAGAAGCTCAAGGAAATTACCGCCCGCCTTTCGGTCCGCATCGCCGCGTTGCAGCAATTGAAGAAGGAGTGACCCGACGTTTGTGGTCGGCGGCAGGCGAACAAGCATCGTTCATCCGATCAGGTGGTTGTACTCTTCGTGCGAACCAATCCACACCCATTCGACGCCTTCATCGATTTGGCGGCCCAAGGCGCGATAGTGATCACCGACGCGGACTGAGAAGCGTTCACCTCGACCACCCAGCTTCTTGAAATCAAGCGACGGATGGCGGGGATTCTCAAGCCAGAGGCGGTAATTCTTCACGGCCAATCGCTGAACAGGCTCAGGCAACTCCGAATAGCGTTTCCAAAACCGCCGCGTGGCTTTGGAAGTCATTTCTTGTCGGAAGGCCAGTCGTGGAGTTGACCAGCCTGGCGCTCGGCGTCGGCTTCGTCGAAAAGAAAGTCGAGCTTGCCCGAAGCGGCGTCACGCTCCAGTTGGCGGGTCCAAAGCTCGTGGTCCCGGGCACTGACCCACGCGGCAAGGCGGGCGAATTCCGTCGGCGCAAGTTTCTCAGCAGCCCGCTCGATTTCTTCAACTGTGCTCATGCCGCTAAACTAGGCGATGCGCCCGCGTGATTCAAGCGTGGCTCAACTCCTGCCACAGAAGCACGCTCATGCGCTGGCCGCTGGCAAATAAGTCGAGGTCAAACTTCTCATTCGGCGAATGCGCGTTGTCGTCGGGCAGCGCCAAGCCCAGCAGCAAGGTGTCCGCGCCGAGGATTTTCTTGAACTGATTGACGATGGGAATCGAGCCGCCCTCGCGGATCAGCACCGGCTCGTAACCGAAAGCCTGTCGCAGCGCGCGCAACGCGGCTTGAGCATCGGCGCTCTTGGGCGAAACCATGTAGGCCTCCGCGCCGTGGCCGGATTTGATTTCCAACGTCACCGTCGGCGGACAATGTTTTTTCAGGAAGGCGTGGACGGCCTTGATGATCCTGGCCGGTTGCTGATCCGGCACGAGACGCGTCGTGACTTTGGCCCGCGCCCACGCCGGGACAATCGTCTTGCTGCCTTCGCCCTGGTAACCGCTGGTGAGGCCGTTGATTTCAAAACTCGGCCGCGCGGTGCGTTGTTCGTCCGGCGTGAAGCCGCGTTCGCCGAACAGTTCCGGCACGCCGAGAAATTTACGGAACTTCTCGCGGTTGAAAGGCAATCGTGCGAGTTGCTTGCGCTCGAAGGCGGTGAGCGGAACAACGTCGTCATAGAATCCCGGCACGGTGATGCGCCCTTGCGCGTCGTGAACCTTCGCCAGTAATTTCGCGAGGGCGAGTGCGGGGTTTTGGATGCAACCGCCGAAGATGCCGGAGTGCAAGTC
This sequence comes from uncultured Bifidobacteriaceae bacterium, assembly GCA_964574525.1. Lineage (GTDB taxonomy): Bacteria > Verrucomicrobiota > Verrucomicrobiia > Limisphaerales > JADLHS01 > WYBW01. The sequence goes on along the minus strand of CAZNOE010000037.1, from coordinate 1,936 downwards.
GCGCGAGGGGCCGCGCACGATGATTTCAAACGCCGCAATGCCGCGGAGGGCGTAAGTGAGCGCCGGAAGGTTTTTGGCCGGAATGCCGGTGTCGGATACGACCACGGCGTCGCACCGAAGTTCGGCGCGATGGGTTTGCAGGAATCCTTCGAGACTTTTGCTGCCGACCTCTTCTTCGCCTTCGATGACGAATGTCAGGTCGCAGGGCAGTTCCGTGCCGGTCTTGAGATACGCTTCGACGGCTTTGAAGTGGGCGAGGTTCTGGCCCTTGTTGTCGCACGCGCCGCGACCAAAGAGCGAACGGCCCCGGATGCTTGGCTCAAACGGCGGCGTTTTCCAAAGCTCGAACGGCTCGGGCGGTTGCACGTCGTAGTGGCCATAGACCATGAAATGGCGCTGGCCCGAAGATTTTTTGCGCGGAGTCTTTGCCATCACGACGGGATGGCCGGCGGTGGGGCAAAGTTTCGCATCGAGCCCAATCTGCCGGCAATGGTTCACCAACCACTCCGCGCACGCTTTCATGTCTTTGCGATGTTGCGGTTGCGCGGAGACGCTGGGGAAGCGTACATACTGGCAAAGTTCCTCCACGAAGCGTCCCTGATTGCGCTGCAAGTAATCCAAAACTGATTCCATGCCGCGAAGTATCCGGGAAGGGAATTGAAAGCCAAGGAGATTGCGGAATCGGAACGCCGGCCTCCATGCACGGCGTGTTGGTTTCGTTTCGCTTCATTATGCCGATCAGGAGATCGGCGCTCCGGTGCTCGGGAAAGGAAAACATCCAACACTCAACATCCAATTGCCTGCCATTGCCCAAACGTGCGTCATTGGTTGTTGGACGTTGGGTGTTGGATGTTGGATGTTCGACTTTTTTCCTTACGCGCCGTGCCCGGAGGCCGGCGCTCCAATTCCAGGCTCACTCCTTCTTAGGCTTTTTGAACAAGTCGAGCAGGTTGATGGATTGATTGGTGGCTGGCGCGTTGGTGGTGGTGGTGGGAGGCGCATTCGAGCCCTGACCGGTCGCAGGCGCGGTTTTGCCGCCGAGCAAACCGGCAGCGGCATCGAGGAGTCCGCCAACTTGCGCGCCGGTTGTGCCCCCGAGTTGTTTCGCCACACCGCCACCCGCCTTGGCGGCCAGCGTCAACAAGGTGAGCTTGTTGATTTCCTCCTTCGGTTTGCCGACCGTGCCTTTCACGGTCAGCAACTGCGGCATGGCGAGATAGACCGCGTTGGTGTCGGCGCTACCGAGACCGATCCGCTCGCCCAGCGTGCGGCTCAACGCGAGGTTCACAGGAAGGTCAATCGTCGAGTTGGTGAGAATCGGCGCGATGGCGATGTCCCCGTTGGCTTGCGCCTGAAACGCGGAGCTACGGACTTCCGCCTGCTGGAGGCGAACGTGGCCCTTGCCGACGTCGCCTTGGGCAATCACCACATTGATCGGTGCGGCCGTGAATTCATCCAGCCAGCCCCCTTTGCTTGCGCCGCCAGTTCCGGTCAACTTCCCCAGCAGATTTCCCACGGCGCCCGTTGGATTCCGAATCAAATCCGGGATGGCCACGACGACGTTGATGACGGTCTTGAGCACTGGGCTGCGAACATTCGCGATGGCGAGATTCAAGTTCGTAGCAAGCACGCTGAATTGTCCGTTGAGGTTCTTTTGCAGGTTCACACCGGTCGTGCCCTCGCCTTTGATTTGCGCGCTCGCGGTGAAGTGCCCGCCGATTTGTCCCTTGCGGTCCGGCTGAAACGAATTTACCAGCGGCGTCAGCGGCACGGCCTGCGCGTTGAACGTCACATCATAGCGATAACCGGGCACGCTGAGATCGAGGTCCGCGGTGGCATTGACCGGCGCTCCGTTGATGGTGAGTTGACACGGCTTGAGAAGAACATGGCTGCCGTTGAGCAACACCTTCGTCTGCAGCTTCGTGATGTCCACTTC
>CAZNOE010000036.1:0-18356 GCA_964574525.1 uncultured Bifidobacteriaceae bacterium | reverse complement strand
GCAACCGCAACTCCTTCACGCCCGCCAGCCGCTGCGCGATGCTCTCCAGCCCGGAGAGGAAAAAATAGCCCGCCGCAAACCGCGCCGACTCAGTGGACGACAGGATGCGGTTGATGTGGTCAACCAGCTTTTCCTTGCGATTATCTATGATGTCGTGATTCATGCGAGTCCCCGGTTGCCAGCGGTTGAAATCTCCGTTAAAGTGCGCCGTAATGAAAACCGTGGCGCTGACTGCTCATTTTGATGGTGAAAAAGTTCAGTTCGACGAACCCTGCCAACTCGACACCAATGCGCGTCTGATGGTCGTGGTGCTGCCGCCCGACGACGAACGCCAGGCCTGGTCGCGGTTTTCCGCCGGGCAACTGGCGAAGGCCTACAGCGACACCGAGCCGGAATACACCGTGGCTGATCTCCACTCATGAACGAGGGCCACATCGCTCTCGCCCCGCTGCCCCAGGCGGACGGCCAGATCAAAACCGTCCCGTGGTTCTGCTCCGCCAACTCCCGCCGTTTGGTGATTTTCTCGTCTGCGGCATCAGCACCCAGCTCCACCAGCACGTCGCGGGCTTTGACGAAGAAATCGCGACGGGCGACCCGGAGTTTGCTGCCAGCGGACTCAAAGCGTCATCGCTCATCCGGCTCGGTTTTCTCGCGGTGCTGCCGGACTCCGCCCTCCTCGGAAGAATCGGTTCGTTGTCATCCACCCGCCGTCTCCGGCTGCTGGCCAACCTGTGCCGCCATCTCGGTTCGCCGGAACAGCCCGGTGTGAAAAAGTAACCGACTGCAAACCGCGCCGACTCCGTGGACGACAGGATGCGGTTGATGTGGTCAACCAGCTTTTCCTTGCGATTATCTATGATGTCGTGTGTGGGCATGGAAAATCCTCCGTTGCTAAACCATCGGGAATCGGCCAGATTGAGGCGCGATGAAGATTAAAGAATCAAAGGCAAAGACCGAAGTGCCCTTCGACCCGGTGCTGTTTGCCGCCACCGTCCCTTCCCGCAAGCCGACGGCCAAAGACATCCAAGACACCAAAGAGCACGAGAATGATTTGATTGAGCCGAAGGAATACACGGACACGGACGCGATGCTGAATGATCCATGATCTTCCGCCGCACGGTCGGATTCAAACGCGAACTGCTCTCTCTCCCGCCTGAAGTCCAGCGGATCGCGCACGCCAAGTACCGTTTGTTCCGCGACAACTGGCGACACCCCTCCTTGAACGTCCACAAACTCGAAGGCATTACCTGGCATGGCCACCAAGTATTTGACCTTTACGTCACCCACCGCTACCGCGTCCTGTTCGTGATTGACCACGACGTGATCGTCTCCTACTCCATTGGCCCGCACAGCATCGTGTCGAAATAGGGAGCGCAAAAAGCCCTCTTCGCAGAAACCTTCAACGCCAGACGGCGCGAACTTGAAGCCGCCGCCGCACCGGAACTGAATGCGCTCCGCGAAACCCTCAAGCACACCGCCGAAGTGTTTCAGGTCAGCCTCAAAGCCGCTGCCGTCCGCGCCCTCAAACTCAAACTGCTCACCCGCGACGCGCTGCGCCGGCTGTTCCCCGAGGGTTGAACTGAACTTTGACCCAACGGGGCAACGGCTGTCGGCGGCGGGGTGCGGATTGGCGACAGCTTTTGGACTGCGCCAGTCCTCTGGCGCTTTGGGATGGCGGGTGAAGCGGTGCGGGACAGGCGGACACGGGTGGCGGCGGTAAATGGGAAAGCGGCAGAGGACTGCCGCAGTCCAAGACGCTTCGCGCCGGTCATGCCGTGGCTTCATTTCGACGCCTCCTCCACGATTTTGATTTCCTCCGGCGTCAGGCCGTAGAGGGCGTAAACCTGTTGGTCTATCTCGCGCTCCAATGCGGTCGTGTTGGCGGCGGGATGCTTTTTCTTCGATGCAAATATGCGGCCAACCATTTGGACTACGTCGGCCTGTTTAGCCTTCTCGACCACAGGAATTGGCAAAGGCTTCAAGTTCTCAAACTTTACTTGCGGAAACAAATTAGGACACCGCCGAAAAGTCCGCCGTTGAGGAACGGAATGTTTTTGAACAGATCGAGTGCTTCATTAGGTTTCTGAAACAACGCCCGGTGGCGGTAAAGAATATGCGCCATGAAGTTGTTGTCGACTTTCCGCCAAGCGCGGTTGTCCATCTTGGTATTGAGCGTGGCGAAAAAAAGATTTTGCAGGATGGCTTTGTAAAAAACGGATTCTTTGTCTGATTGTTTGTCAGGCGCGAAGCCAGTGAGAGTTTGGGCGAGCTTGCGCTCGTCGAAAAGCGTGTCCGGAATGAGTCCCTTTTCCTTCACGAACCAGCAAAAGATCAGGCGCGTGATGAGGCGGATGACGCTGATGTGGTCGTGGCCGTCGGCTTCCTTGGGCGCGTCCTTCGGGAAGCGGACATTTTTCAGCGCCCAGAAATACCAGTTGGCGATTTCGCGGAAGAAATCCTTCGTGACCGTCTCGACATCGAAAGCCGCGTCGCAGCGTTGCTGAATCGCCAGCGGCGCGATGCCGAACAATTCAGGATGAATCTCGGTCACGTCGAGAAGCTGGACACGCTCGGTCGCCGTGCGCAAACCCGCGCCCGGCCTGACTGTGATTCTGCGAAACAACCGGCGGTGTTCCACTTGGTCGTCATACTTAACATTCAGAAAATGCCAGTCGGTCTGTCCTTTGTTGGAGAAAACGAAAAGCGCGTAGGGATGTTCGCGCAACAGTTGCGTGACTACCGGACGCTCGAAGCCGCGAGCGAGAGCGTCGGACGCGAGCCGGCAATAGATGACGTGGAAAGCATTGTCCTCGCCGCGGGGTTGCCCTCACCCGGCCTGCAGCCACCCTCTCCCGTCCGACGGGCGAGGGACACATCACGTCAAATGAAGATCAAATGCAGAAAGTTGAAAACTGAAAGCAGAAATCCGTCCCGCGTTGCGGGATCCGTGTCCACCCGCCGTGCTTGCGCCCGTCGCGGCAGGCCCGTGGTTGAAATGCCTTGCAGCTTGGCGTCTTGGCGTTGAATTCGACACCTCACCCTGACCCTCTCCCCGATCGAGGCGGAGAGGGAATTGTTTTGTCCTTGTGCTTTTTTGTGGCGACTTAATTGGTGTTCATTCCCGCCTTCGCTGCTTGCTCCGGCGCGGCAAGCTGTGGCTTAATCCGCTCGTGAAAACCATGGCCGCCAAAATCAAGAAGCTCGCGCGCTTGCGTCTGCCGCTCGTGTTGGGGGTTGCTGGTGCTTTCGCCTGTTTACTGCCGGGGATCCTCACCGCCGCGCCGAAACCTTCCGTGGCTATTTCCGAGGACGAATCCAGTTTCACTCTCACCAACGGCATGGTGAGCGCGCGGGTTTCAAAGCGCTCCGGCGATTTGACTTCATTGAAATACAAAAGCCTCGAACTGCTCGACAATTCGTCGGCGCGGCCTTCGGGCTACTGGTCGCACGATGCGACCCGTGGCGAACGCACCACGCGCATCACGGTTGATCCCAAGGCCAATGGCGGCGAGCGCGGCGAGGTTTCCGTACTGGGCATTTCCGGCGGCAACCCGATGGGCAGCGGCCCCGGCGGCAGCGTGATTGCGGACATCGAAATCCGCTATTCGCTCGGTCGCGACGATTCGGGCATTTACACGTATTCGATTTTCACCCATCCGACCAATTATCCCGCCACGTCCGTCGGCGAAGCGCGTTTTTGCGCCAAGCTCAACGACGACATTTTCGATTGGATGACCGTGGATGCCAATCGGAACCTGAAGATGCTCACGACCTATGATTGGAATCACGGCACGCCGATGAACATGAAGGAGGCCCGCCGGATGAACAGCGGCCTCTACAAGGGGCAGGTCGAACACAAATACGATTACTCCGCCAACCAGTTCGATGTGCGCGCGTGGGGATGGTCGAGCACGAAAAAGAACGTCGGCCTGTGGTATGTGAATCCGTCGGTCGAATACTTGAGCGGCGGGCCGATGAAGGTGGAACTCTCCGCGCACCGCGATGCGACGTTCAACACCAACAGCCTCACCGCACCCGCGCCGCCGACGCTGCTGAACTACTGGCGCGGCAGCCATTACGGCGGCAGCGTGTGTTCCATCGCGCAAACCGAAGCGTGGACGAAAGTCATCGGGCCGTTCTTGATTTACTGCAACTCCGGCAGCACGCCCGACGCCATGTGGAAAGACGCGCTGGCCCAGGCGGCGAACGAAACCAAAGCGTGGCCGTACGGCTGGGTTTCCGGCGTGGATTATCCCCACAAGAACGAACGCGCCACGGTGAGCGGCCAACTTGTGCTCAACGATCCGCAAGTGCCAGAAATCAAGATGGCCAAACTGCTCGTCGGACTGGCAGCGCCGGATTACACGCCCGCGCGTGCGAATCGCGGGGGCGGCGGCTTTGGTGGGTTCGGCCCGCGCACGGTGGACTGGCAGAACGACGCGAAGTATTACCAGTTCTGGGTTCGCGGTGATGCGCAGGGAAATTTCTCCATCCCCAACGTCCGCCCTGGCACCTACACGCTGCACGCGATTGCCGACGGCGTTCTCGGCGAATTCGCCCTCACGAACGTGACCGTCGCCGCCGGCCAGACGCTGCCACTCGGAAAACTGGACTGGCAACCCGTCCGGTTTGGAAAGCAGCTTTGGGACATCGGCGTTCCCAACCGCACCGGCTCGGAGTTTTTCAAAGGCGACGACTATTTTCACTGGGGCTGGTATCTCGAATACCCGAAGTTGTTTCCGAACGATGTGAATTACGTCGTCGGGAAAAGCGACTTTCGCAAGGACTGGTTCTTCGAGCAGTTGCCGCACAATGAAGACCCGGACAACACGACCGGTCGCGGCGGCGGCCGCAGCACCACGTGGTCAATCGCGTTCAAACTTTTCGACGCGCCGCAGGGCCGGGCGACGTTGCGTCTCGCGATCTGCGGCGTCGGCACGCGCAGCCTCACTGCCACCGTCAACGACCAATCCATCGGCAGCGTCACCGGCCTGACCTACAACGCGACCATCAACCGCGACGGCATCGGCGGCTACTGGTCGCAGCGCGAGCTGGCGTTTGACGCGGCGTTGATGAAGGCCGGCGACAACGTGATGAAACTCACCATCCCCGACAGCGGCCTGACTAGCGGTGTCATTTACGATTACCTCCGCCTCGAACTCGACGACGCCGCGCCACCGAAATAGAATTCAAGATGGCTTTGCCAGATCCGAAAATCGCCGCTGCCAAAATCAAAAAACTCGCGCGCCTGCGTCCGGCACTCGCGCTGGTGCTGGGCAGCGGGTTCAATCACGTGCTGAGCCAACTCGATGTAGACGCCGCGATTCCTTATACGAAACTGCCGGGGTTTCCGAAACCAACTGTGGACGGACATGAAGGAAAACTGGTCATCGGTCGGCTCGGCGGGACGCCCGTGCTGGTGCTGAGCGGGCGGGCGCATTTCTATGAAGGCCATCCGATGGTGCGGGTAACATTCGCGGTGCGCGTGCTGGCGGCTTATGGCATCCGCGATTTGCTGCTGACGAACGCGGCGGGCGGCATCAATCGAAAATTCCGCGCCGGGGATTTCATGGTGCTGACGGATCACATCAATCTCATGGGCGCAAACCCGTTGCGCGGCGGGCCAAACTTCGTGGACATGACGCGGGTTTATGACGCGATGTTGACCGCGCTGCTGTTCGCGTCCGCGCGCGTCTGCAAAATCAAATTGCGGCGCGGTGTTTATCTGGCGGTCAGCGGGCCGAGTTACGAAACACCGGCGGAGATTCGCGCGTTCGCGCGACTGGGCGCGGACGCGGTGGGCATGAGCACGGTGCCGGAGGCGATTGTGGCGCGGCAATGCGGCTTGCGCGTGGCGGCGATGTCGTGCATCACGAACCTGGCGGCGGGTATCAGCCAGGGCGAGTTGTCTCACACCGACGTGCTCGAAACGGCTGAACGAGTGAAGACTGTGGCAGGCCAATTGCTGAAGAAGTTCACGAATTTGTATGGCAAAGAAACATAAGGCCAGCCTGATTCGGGCGGCGGCCAGGGCAAGAAAGGGTGCGGTGGCGCCCTATTCCAAATTCAAAGTCGGCGCGGCGCTGCTCACGCGGTCGGGCGAGATCATCACGGGCGCGAACGTCGAAAGCGCCAGTTACGGTCTGACGTGTTGCGCCGAGCGCGTGGCGTTGTTCCACGCGCTGACGAATGGCAAAAGAGAATTTGTGGCCGTGGCCGTGGTCGCGCAGACTAAGGGCGGTCCGATGCCGTGCGGGGCGTGCCGGCAGTTGCTTGCGGAATACGCACCGAAGGCAGAAGTTTTTGTCGCGGACAGCCGCGCATTGAATCGCATCCGCGGGTTTTCGGTCCAAGATTTGTTGCCGGACGCGTTCCTGGATGTTCCCTGAGATTGGGATTGAGAAATAATTTCCGGGCCATACGTTGAAAGGCGGCAACGTAAAAATCGCCGTTTGAATGAAGCCTGAAGTCACGTTTCTGCTGGAAAACGCCAACTGGCCCGCGCTGTTGGTGGATGCCGCCAGCACGATTCTGCGGGCCAATCAGGCAGCGGTGAAGCTGTTCGGCTCGACTCTCGAAGGGGGGTCTCCGCTGCTTTCTGCCATCTGGTCGCCGGAAAACGGGGTCGCTGCGGAAGAATTCCTCGCGCGGTGGGAGCGTTCGCCGGCGCCGATCATGCCTTTGAAATTTCGTATCAAGGGCGGTGCCGCGACCGCCCATACGACTTCGATTTGTTCATTAACTGGCGCGACGGAGAAGTTGTTCCTCCTTCAGTTATTGCCGGAACCAATTCCGGGTGACGGCAAAAGCCCGGCTACGGACGCCCATGCGCACAAACAGAAACTGGACTGCGCGTTGCAGTTGGCGCGGTCGGTCGCCTTGGATTTCAACAACGCGCTCACCAGCATCCTCGGTTACACGTCCTTGCTGTTAGGCAAGGCGGAGGCGAATCACCCCTGGCGTAAGGTGTTGCTGGAAGTGGAGAAGTCGGCGGCGAAAGCAGCGGAGATTGCCAACGATCTGGCAGCCTTCAGCCGGCAGGAAAAGGAGTCCAGCCGTCAGCCGGCGGGCAACTTGAACACCGTTCTCCAGCGTTGCGTTGAGGCGTTTCAGAATTCGCACCCGGAACCCGTCGCCTGGAAATTGCAGTTCGAACGGCGCCTGTCTTCCGTGAAATTCGACGAGGCCAAGATTCAGCAGGCCTTCATGAGAGTCCTGGAAAACGCCGTCGAATCGCTGATCACGGACGGACGGGTGGCGGTCCAGACTCGCAACGTTGAACTGGCCGAAGCCACGCAGGACCGCAACACGAAGCTGGCCGCTGGAAGTTACGTGTGCGTCGAGATCCAGGATAACGGACGCGGCATCGGCCCGGAGGAGTTGCCGCGAATCTTCGAGCCATTTTTCACCACGAAGAAACCGCCGCACCGCGGCCTGGGACTGGCCTGGGTCTATGGCATCATCACGAACCACGGTGGCGGCGTCGCCGTGTCCGGCCAACCTGGCACCGGCACATCGGTGCGCATTTATCTGCCGGCCGAAAAGGGCATCGTGGAGGACAGCACCGAGTTCACCGAAGGCCTGACGGGTAATCAAACCATCCTGATGGTGGATGACGAGGACCTGCTGTTGACGATGGGAGAGATGATCCTTTCCGAGTACGGTTACGTGGTGTCCACCGCCAACAGCGGGCAGAAGGCACTGGAGATTATTTCCAAGGCCGGGAAGCCGTTTGATCTTCTTGTCACCGATCTGGTCATGCCGGTGATGAGCGGCCGGGAACTCGTTGAGCACGTCCGGCAAGTTTCGCCGGAGACGCGTATCTTGTGTACCAGCGGTTACGTGTGGCCGGCCAATCAACAGGAACACTTCGCCTACCTCCAGAAACCGTTCACCACACAGGACCTTTTGCAGAAGGTCAAACAACTGCTGGCGCCGGCGTCAACGGTTGTTGACTGATGCCGGGTTTTTCAATTCAATTGCCTTATGCAAATTGAGAGCCTTAAAGTCTTTTGTGATCTCGCCGAAACTGAAAGCTTCACCAAGGCCGCTCACATCAACAGCGTCACGCAATCCGCGGTCAGTCAGCAAATCAGCTCACTGGAACGGCAGTTTAAGTCGCTGCTCATCGAACGGAGCAAGAAGAAATTCCGCCTCACCCGCGAAGGCCAGGTGCTCTATGACTACAGCAAGCAGATTATCCAGACTTACGATGCGCTGCACAGCAAACTCCAGGAGATCAAGGACATCATCTCCGGCACCATCCGGGTCGCCACGATTTACAGCATCGGCCTCCACGATTTGCCGCCTTACATCAAACGCTTTCTCAAGGAGTACCCCACCGTGCATGTCCACGTGGATTATCGCCGCGCCAACCAGGTCTACGAAGACGTCCTGGGGAACGTCGTGGATGTGGGGTTGGTGGCCTATCCGACCAAAGACGCTAAACTGGAAATCGTCCCGCTGCGCAAAGACCCGCTCGTGCTCATTTGCCACCCGCAGCACCACTTCGCCAAGTCGAAAAGCATCAAGCTCAAGGCCATCGCGGGGCAGAAGTTCATCGGTTTCGAACCGGATATTCCCACCCGCAAGGCCCTGGACAAAATCCTCAAGGAATATGGCGTGGAAGTGAACAACGTGATGGAGTTCGATAACATCGAAACCGTCAAGCGCGCGGTGGAAATTGATGCGGGCGTGGCCATCGTGCCACAGGGAACGATCACCCAGGAAGTCTCCAAGCAGACTTTGGCGGCGGTACAGCTCGATGATGGAGATTTTTTCCGGCCGCTGGCCGCGATCTACAAAAAGAGCAAAGTGCTCTCACCCGCGCTGAAACAATTCCTGACGATGTTGAAAGAATCGCAGTAAGTGATTGACCCTTCATTCCAAGGACGGTTCGTAGGATTCTTCCGGTCGCGCGACGAGCTTGTTCTGCATCAGGATGCGGGCGCATGTGTTCCAGCGCAGCAGCGCGTCATCGTTGTCGGGCGGCCGCAGCGCTTCGGCCTTCTCAAACCACCGCATCGCCTCGCTCAATTCTTCGTAGGCATTGAATTCCGATCCGCCGGCGCTCTGGTGAAGATACGCTTTGGCGCGGCGCTCGCAAATAATGCCCGTGTAGTACGCGCGCTCATACTCACTGTGCAGGCGCGTCACAATTTCCTGCGCTTTCGAGTCGCCGACGGCGTACCCTTTGCCGAAGCGGTCGGTCAACGCGAGCACCAGGATCACCAGCGCCTGCTGGTTGTCCGGGTCCGTTCGCAGAATATCCAGGCAGATGCTTTCGGCCTCAGCCGGCTCGTTCAGCAACCGATAACGCATTGCTTTGTCGAGCGCCGCCGGCAGCGCCTCTTGAGAGAGCGGTTTCAGTTCAAATGCACGCGTGCCATTCATGAGCTTCATCAGGGAGTGGGGGTTGGCGCTGCGGTTTGGGGCGGGCCGGCCTTCCGAAAAGGTCGCAGCAGCCGTTGCAGCGGATCGTAAAATTCGTCCACCACGCGCTCCTTCAACGGAATGATGCCGTTGTCGGTAATGGTGATGCCTTCCGGGCAAACCTTGGTGCAGCACTTGGTGATGTTGCAGTAGCCGATGCCAAACGCCGTCTTCAATTCTTCCAGCCGGTTTTCGGTGTCCAGCGGATGCATTTCCAGCGCAGCAGCGTGAATCAGGAAGCGCGGTCCGATGAATTTCTCGTGCAACTGATGCTCGCGCAGCACGTGACAGACGTCCTGACAAAGAAAACATTCGATGCACTTCCGAAATTCCTGCACGCGATCAATATCCGCCTGCTTCATTCGCCACGTGCCGTCCGGCGCATCGGGCGGGCGCGGCTTGAACGGCTTGATTTTCTTCTTCACCTGAAAATTCCACGAAACGTCTGTGACAAGATCCTTCAGGAGCGGAAAAGCCTTCATTGGCTCGACGGTGACCGGACGATCCAGCGTCAGCTCACTTAGCCGTGTCATGCACATGAGTTTGGGCACGCCGTTGACTTCCGCCGAGCAGGAGCCACATTTGCCCGCCTTGCAATTCCAACGGCAGGCGAGGTCATTGGCGTGCTTTGCCTGAATTTGATGAATGGCGTCAAGGACAACCATCCCCTCCGAGACTTCAGTCGTGTAATCGCGGAATTCGCCGCCCTTCGCGTCGCCGCGCCAGATTCTGAAAGTGGCTGTGGGCATCGCTGAATCGTTAAATCGTTGAATCGTTGAACCGGCCCTCCGGCTGGGCGTTGAGGATGGCGTCGAGGTCGTCGTCCGTGAAGCCGTAGGCCGGTGAGGATTCGTGAAGCGCGAGTGAGGCGCCGGCTTTGCGTTCGCGCAGGTAACGGATATAGCCGTTGGTGAGTTGATAGACCCGCCAGCCTTGCTGCTTGTGCGCGGGGATTTCGCTTTTCGGCAAATAATCCTCGTCGTCACAGGCGTTCAGGTCGTCGAGTAATTCTTCGAGCGAACCACGAGATTGGAGCATGAACTTGATTTGCTCCAGATAGTGATAACGTCCGTGTCCTTCGGCAATGTTGTTTGTCAGCGACACCGCCGCTCGCCGGATTTGGCTGGCCAATCCGAACTTCTCAATGTCGGGCAAGCGCCTGGCCACGCGATACATCGTCTTCCGAAATGCCCTTGCCACCTGATAGACCTCTAAATCCTCGAACATCCGAAACGGTTTCTGTTCCTGTTGCATAGGCTGTTCTCGATTCAACGATTCAACGATTCAACGGTTTAACGCTTCAACGCTTCAACGATTCTCCTCAGTGATCTGTTTCAACTCCGCCGGCATCTCCGGAATCTGCTCGCGCCGGACTTGCACCGAACCATCCGCGCCCTTGCAGAGCACAATGCTCAGTTTCCCGAACCCTGTGTCCTTATCAGGATAATCGTCGCGGAAATGCGCGCCGCGGCTTTCCTTGCGCTCCAGCGCCGCGCGCGTGATGCACTCAGAAACGGTCAGCAAGCTGGTGAGATCCAGCGCCGTGTGCCAGCCGGGATTAAAATTGCGGTGACCGATGACACCCACGCGCCGCGCGCGGTCCCACAGTTGCTGGAGGCCATCCAGCGCGCGGCGCATCTCGTCCTCACGGCGCACGATGCCGACGAGACTTTGCATCATCTCCTGCAAGTCGTACTGCACCTGATAAGGTCCTTCGTAGCCGGCGCCTCCGGTATTGCGATCGAATGGCTCCAGCGCGCGGCGCGCGGCGGCTTCGACTTGCGCGACGTTGACCTGGCCCGCCTTGTTTTCCTTCGCGTACTTCGCCGCGAATTCACCGGCGCGTTTGCCGAACACCACCAGGTCGGAGAGTGAATTGCCGCCCAGCCGGTTGGCGCCGTTGATGCCGGCGGCGCACTCGCCGGCGGCGAACAGGCCGGGCACGTTCGACGCCTGCGTGTCCGCGTTCACGCGCACGCCGCCCATGATGTAATGGGTCGTGGGGCCGACTTCCATCGCCTCGCGGGTAATGTCCACGTCGCCGAGCTGTTTGAATTGATGATACATGCTCGGCAGCTTGCGTTTGATGTGCTCGGCCGCGTTCGGAATTTTATTCTTGATCCACGAGATGTCGAGGAACACGCCGCCGTGCGGACTGCCGCGGCCTTCTTTGATTTCGCGGACGATGCAGCGGGCGACGTGATCGCGTGTCAGCAACTCCGGCGGGCGGCGGGCGTTTTTGTCGCCCTGGGTATAGCGCCAGCCTTCCTCTTCGTTGTCGGCGGTCTGCGCTTTGTAGTTGTCGGGAATGAAATCGAACATGAAGCGTTTGCCCTCCTTGTTCGTGAGGATGCCGCCTTCGCCGCGCACGCCTTCCGTGACGAGCATCCCGCACACGCTCGGCGGCCAAACCATGCCCGTGGGATGAAACTGAATGTATTCCATGTCAATCAACTCTGCGCCCGCATGATAAGCCAGCGAGTGGCCGTCGCCAGTGCAGTCCCAACTGTTGCTGGTAATTTTGTACGACTTGCCGACGCCGCCCGTGGCCAGCACGACGGCCTTGGCGTGGAAAACTTTGAACTGCCCGCGCTCGCGGTCGTAGCCAAACGCGCCCATGACGCGCTCGCCATCCTTGAGCAACTCGACCACGCAAAATTCCATGTGCACGTCAATGCCACGATGAACGCCGTGGTCCTGCAACGTGCGAATCAACTCCAGCCCCGTGCGATCCCCGACGTGGGCGAGGCGCGGGTATTTGTGCCCGCCGAAATTTCTTTGGAGGATGCGGCCATCCGGCGTGCGATCAAACACCGCGCCCCACGCTTCCAACTCGCGGACCCGGTCGGGGGCTTCTTTGGCGTGCAATTCGGCCATGCGCCAATTGTTGACGTATTGGCCGCCGCGCATGGTGTCAGCGAAATGGACTTTCCAATTATCGCGCTCGTCCACGTTGGCCAGCGCCGCGGCGATGCCGCCTTCGGCCATTACGGTGTGCGCCTTGCCGAGGAGACATTTGCAAATCATCCCCACCGAAACGCCCGCCGCGGAGGCTTCGATCGCCGCCCGCAGCCCGGCGCCGCCGGAGCCGATGATCAGCACGTCATGTTCGACCGTTGGATAGTCAGGCATTGTTGGTTAAATCGTTAAATCGTTGAGGCGTTGAAGCGAGCGGGCTGCCTCGCCGTGGAGAAGGATTGGATGGTTTCATATTTTAACGGTTCAACGGTTCAAAACGCTTCAACGCTTCACACGATTCTCCAGTCCGTCCAAACGCCCATCGAACAGAGCCGGACGTAAAGGTCGGTGAAGCCCACCCAGAACAAGCTCATCCACGCCCAGAGCATGTGGCGGCGGTTCAGACAACTTACGCATTGGTACGCGCCGTGGCGCGTCGGCGATTTGGAAAGCTGATCAAGAACCCCACCGACCAGGTGCCGCAGCGAATGGCAGCCGAACGTGTAGCCGCCGAGCAGGATGACATTGACCGCCAGCACGAGCGTCCCCACGCCCACGCCAAAGGACGCCTTGCCGGTAACCGCATCGGCGAACCACAGCGCTTTCCAGACATCTGACGCGAGGATTACGATAAACACCAGCGCGACATACATGAAGTAGCGGTGAACGTTCTGCATAATCAGCGGGAAGGAGTTTTCACCGCGATAAGTCTTGCGCGGCTCGCCGACGGTGCAGGCCGGTGGGTCGCCCCAGAACGATTTGTAGTAGGCGCCGCGGTAGTAGTAGCAGGTCAGTCGGAATCCGCCCGGCGCCCAGAGAATCAGCAACGCGGGCGAGAACGGCAGCCAGCCTGGCCACCTGCCCGGCCTTGGCCCGAACCAACTATGCGGCGACTCTCCGAAAAGTTCCGGCGAATAAAACGGTGAGAGATATGGCCCCGCGTGATAGTGCGCTCCCTGAAATGCAGCCCACGTGGAATACACGATGAACGTGGAAAGGCCGAGGAGAACGAGAACCGGCTGCGCCCACCAGGCATCCGGGCGCATGGTCTGGCCAAAGCTGCGTTGCTTTAAGGATGCATCAACCGAGGTCATGACAAATAGTCCGTCGCGCTGCTGGCTATGTTGGACGCTTCTTACCTTAGAAGCGAAGCCACAAGCAAGCGATGAATGAAATTCCAGGTCTTAATCGTAATCATAAGATTGATTCGTGCTGTGGCGCTGGGAGCATTTTCCCAGGAGCCTCCGTCCAACGGTGGTGAACTGATTGCCGGGAACAATCCGGCCTGCACCACCATGAAAACGACAACAAAAATTCTTCTGACCTGCAGCCTCGTCATTGCTGCCTGCCAGTTGTTCGCCGCGTCGAAATCCACAAGCGACAAGGCTTCCACCAAAGCTGCCAAACCGCGCATCGAAGTCTGCTTCGTGCTTGATACCACCGGTTCAATGTCCGGCTTGATCGAGGGCGCAAAGCAAAAAATCTGGTCCATCGCCAACGAAATCGTCGCCGCCAGGCCCACGCCGGAAATCCGCGTCGGCCTGGTCGGCTATCGGGACCGGGGCGACGAATACGTGGTCAAAACTTTCTCCCTCACCAACGACATTGACGCGGTCTATGCCAATCTGCGCGCCTTCCACGCCGACGGCGGCGGCGACACGCCCGAATCGGTGAACGAAGCGCTCTACGAAGCCGTGAACAAAATGGACTGGAGCCAGGACCGCAGCGTGCTCAAAATCATTTTTCTCGTCGGCGACGCGCCGCCGCACATGGATTACGCCAACGCGCCGAAGTATCCGGAGATTTGCCAGGCGGCGATGAAAAAGGATTTGATCATTAACACGGTGCAGTGCGGCAGCATCGCCCAAACGACGCCCGTGTGGCAGGAAATCGCCAAACTGAGTGAAGGGAACTTTGCCGCCATTGCGCAATCCGGCAACATGGCCGTCATAGCGACGCCGATGGATGCCGAGCTGGCGGAGTTGAATCGCAAAGTCGGCGGAACGCTCGTGGCCTATGGCGGCGAGGTCACGCGGAGTACGGTGCGCGCCAAACAAATCGCCGCCGAGTCCGCGGCCCCAGCCGTCGCCGCCGACCGCCTGTCGTTCAATGCGACTTTGGGCGTGGCCGTCCAGGGCGAAGGCGAATTGCTCGACTCACTTGCCAACGGCAAAGTGAAATTGGAGACACTCAAAAAGGATCAACTCCCCACCGAGTTCCAAAAGCTCAGCGACGCCGATCTCAAGGACGAAATCGAAAAAAAGCAAAAGGAGCGCAAAGAATTGCAGGCGAAAGTCCAGAAGCTCAGCAAAGAACGGCAGGACTACATTGACGCCGAGCGCAAGCGTCAGGCGGCCGCGGGCAAGGCTGATTCATTCGACGAGAAAGTGGCGCAAGCCATCCGCACGCAGGCGGCGAAGAAGGGAATCAATTACTCACGCGATTGAATGCAGCCGGGGAAATCTTCCCACGGCACTTGCAAATCCGCCGCGCTGTAGCAAGTTGCGCCCGTCGCGAGTCGGTTCCGCCGGCTCGTTGACAACCAGACCATCAACGAAAACTGCCATGGCACTGAACGCACCGGATTTGAAGAAACAACCTCCGCGCAGCCCGCGCGTGCGGCTGGGAGGTTATGCGATTCTGCCGCGCATGTTGGACAAGGGCCGCGCAACTCTCGCCGGCAAACACGGTGAATACAACTATGCCTGCCCGCTCGACCAGCGATGGCTCGAGTTCGCCGGCATCAGTGGGGAAGCCTTGAAGCGGCAACTCAAGGCGGGCAAAAGCGATGGCGAGATTCTGACGTGGGTGACCGCCAACGCGAAGCACCAGCGCATCGCCTCTGAGATCGAAGGGTGGTCGGCCTGGCAGGAGCGGCGCGCGCCGGACAACCCGGATTCGCGCGGGTTCTTCAACGAGTTGCATACGAAAGCAGCACCCGGACGGGAAGACATCGTGACGTGGTTCGATCTGCTCGACGTGGATGACTACGTGAGCTTCGGTGGGAAGGCGTAAAACCCGGAGCGCCGGGCACCGTCTCGGCGCATTGGCAAACGTAATTCTCGAATCGCGTCAAGCCGGTGCCCGGCGCTCCAATCAGGCATTCGCCGTAGCCGCAGGCTGGTTTGCCGCGGGCGGGATCGGCGCTTTGTACGGCTCGATACGGTCAATGCGATGCCGGTGGCGCGCGCCGTGCAGTTCAAACTCGACCACCTCGCCGACTTTGCGGTTCATCAGCGATTGGCCGACCGGGGTGAGATAGCTGATGATGCCTTTGTCCGCATCGAAATCCCACGCTCCCAGCACGGCGAAAGTTTCCGTTTGGTTGGCCTCCAGGTCGGTCGCTGTGACCACGGTGCCGATGCCGGCGACGTCGGTGCGGGCGTTGGCAAAGTCCGTGCCGCGGGCGCGCACGAGCGCGCTTTCGAGTTCCTCCTTCTGGCGCATGAGGACCTTCTGCATTTCCTTGGCGGCCTTGAACTCGTGGTTTTCGCTGAGGTCGCCGTAACTGCGCGCGAGAGCGATTTCCCTGGAATTGGCCGGGATTTTCTTGTCCACCAACTCACGGTATTCCTGGTTGCGGCGCTCGAGACTTTCCCACGACACGACGAGCGAAGCGTCCTGCTTGGTCGCTTCGCCGGTGACGAGCGCTTGCACGGCGGGATGACTTTTCACGATGCGCGCGAGCAAGGAGCGTTTGTCCATGTCATCGAACGCGGGTGAAAGCTGCAGCGCGCGCGTCAGGTCTTTGATGACCTCCAGATCCGCCGACGCCGTCAAATCCACCAGCAAGGTGTGATCGTCGAGCACGAACTCCCGCAGGCGGTTCGAGCGTTTCTCATTAAACTGGTCGCGCTCCATGGCCGTCAGCATGGCGCGAAAAACTTCCGGCCCGAGAATATCGGCAAACGCGTCGCTGCGGTCCCGGGCGAGCCAGAGCAGTAACTCGGTGCTGGCGGTGTGTTGACTGATCAGCCGGGCGAGAGTTTCCTTGAGTTCATTGATTTTGCCCTCCTGGACGAGGAGGCTCGCGAATTCACGGCAAAGCCGGGCGGAAACCTGATTCAGCGCGCCGCGAACGGTTTCGTGCCAGCGCGCGGGATTGGCGGCCTTGAAAGATTCCAACGCCCGGCGATGCTTGGCCGCCGGCAACAACTCCATCAACGCGGCAAACTTGTTGTCCTGCGACCAGATCAGCGCCGCGGTGGCCTCGCCTTCACCCGCCGGCAAACCGGCCAGTTCGCGCAATTCGTCGCGGATGAACACCGCCTCCAGCGCCACGGAGGTTTGCGTCCGCTGATACGTGGCGATTTCCGCGTTCAACGCGGCAATCACTTCACTGGCGGCTGCTTGTTTGTCCGAGAGGTCATGAGCGTTCTTGTGCAATTCCGCAGCCACCACCACGCGCGCCTTGAGGCCCTTGGCCGCGCGGAATTCTCCGAGCAGCCGGTTTTGGAGCGAAACTTCCTGCACTTGATAAACGACCGGCTCGGTCTTTTTGAGCGGCACCTGGAAGTGGCCGTCTTTTTTCATCTCGCGCTTGGCCGTTTCCCACCATTTTTTCCAGTCGTCGCGGATGACATCCGGCACGAGCACCGACTGAATCTGGTCCACCGTCGCTTTGCCGCCGTAACTGTTGAGCACGACCTTGATCAAATCGAGGTGATGCAGCGCGGCCATCTGGCGCAGGCCCTCGAGGTCGGCGGCCTTGCGCGCCAGGATGTGCTCTTTGGGAATGGGCTTGAGCGATTCCGCGGCGAACGCCAGGTCCATCGTGTGGCCGGGCTTGTTGGGGAAATCAATCGTGAACCGGGCAAAGACCGTGTCCATCGTTTTGATTCTGCCGAAGCCCCAACTGCGATGCATGCAGAAGCCGCTGGTCGTCAGTTGCACCAATGGCTCGATGTGCCGGCCCTCGATTTTTGCCGCCACCGCCAATTTTTCGAATTCTTCTCGCATATAAAATCTAAATTCTCGCGTCCATTCGAGCGGCTGACATATTAGTGATGAGCGTGCAAAAACCAAGAGAAATTGTGGACCGCATCCTGCACGCGCGACGCGCGAGCAGCGATTACACGGAGAACCTGCTGGAAAACGCACTGGCGGACGCACGCCTGTCGCCGGCGGACCGCGGCCTGTGTCAGGAAATTACCTATGGCGTCGTGCGCTGGCAGGCCACGCTGGATTGGCTCATCGCGCGCAAGACTCCCGACCAAAAACCCGGCTTGCAGGATTTGCTTCGCGTCGGCCTTTATCAAATCTTCTGGCTCGACCGCATCCCCGATCACGCCGCCGTGAATGAAACTGTCGAGCTGGCCAAGCGCGATGGCTACGGCCCGCAAGCCGGCTTCATCAACGCCGTCCTGCGCGGCTATCTGCGCGAGGTTGACGCGACAAGAAATTTGTTGGCCGAACTGAAGACGACCCATCCCGCCCTCGGCTACTCGCATCCCGAATGGCTCGTGTCGCGCTGGCAGAAACGCTGGGGCGAAGGACGCACGCGGCAACTATTGGAATGGAACAACACCCCACCGCGGACTTTCGCGCGCGTCAACACACTGAAGACGGACGCAGGCAAACTGCTCTCGCAATGGCGCGACGAAGACGTGGAGTATGATTTCTTTCGCCGTGATTGGTGCGAGGAAAATCTGGTTTTCGAGTTGAAGTCCCATCCGCCGCTGGCCGGACTGCCGAGTCTCCGGCAGGGATTATTTTACGTTCAAGACCCCAGCACGCTGCTGGCCGTCCGCGAACTCGATCCGCGTCCCGGCGAGACCATCCTTGATTTCTGCGCCGCACCTGGCGGCAAGACGACTTACATCGCGCAGTTGACGAACAACGAAGGGCGTGTTGTAGCCTGCGATGTATCGGCGGAGCGATTGAAAATGGTTCAAGAAAACTGCAAGCGGCTTGGGGCGACGTGTGTAGAGACGGTATTGGGCGCGGCACTGTTTCCCCCTCACCCC
>CAZNOE010000035.1:0-18665 GCA_964574525.1 uncultured Bifidobacteriaceae bacterium | reverse complement strand
ACGCGGCCATTTTTGTGCAAGGTGCGCGCGACCCAGACCGTGAGGCAGATGCTGATGATCAGGTAAACGACATAGGTGGTGAGCAGCCAGTTCATACATTTCCTTTCTTTGTTACGGTTGTTTCTGTCATTACAGAACTATCATAACATATCGGCGGATTCATGCAAGCGGATTTTCTTTGCCACCCAACGCTTTGATCCAAAGGGAGAAAAGGATTTTTACAATTTCAAGGATTCCGGCTAAACAGTCGGCGTGAGCAAGCTCACCCACATTAACCCCGAAGGGGAAGCCAGCATGGTGGATGTCTCCGCGAAACCCGTCCTCCAACGGGAAGCCGTCGCGTGCGGGGAAATCCGGCTGCGGCGAGCCACGCTGGAACTGATTGAGTCGCAGGCCATCGCCAAGGGCAATGTACTGGCAGCCGCGCGGCTCGCAGGAATTCTCGCGGCCAAACAGACCGGGACGTTGATTCCCCTTTGCCATCCCCTGCCCCTCACGCATTGCGAAGTGAATTTCAAGTTTCCGAAAGGTCGGAACCGCATCGTGATCATGGCTTCGGCAAAAGTCGCCGCGCAAACCGGCGTCGAAATGGAAGCATTGACCGCCGTGAGCCTTGCGGCCTTGACGATTTATGACATGTGCAAGGCGGTTGACAAGACGATGTGCATTACGAGTATCAGGCTGGTATCGAAAACCAAGAAGGAGCGCAGGTGAGAAAGTGGAGCGCCGGCCTCCGGGCACGGCATGTTGGTATCGGCGACTTTGAAACGCGCCGTGCCCGGAGGCCGGCGCTCCGTCCGCTAAGGATTGGCGAGCAGGAGGGAGGAAACCGGCCAGCCGCTCAAGCCCACGTTCATACTTTCCCACCGGTCCATCCGCGTTAAACTTCGCGCCATGCAGATCAACACTGGCATCATCACGATCTCGGATCGCGCGTCGCTCGGACAATACGACGACCTCGGCGGGCCGGCGTTGAAGAAAGCCGCTGAAGGTTACGGCTGGAAAGTCCTCGCCGAGTCGCTCGTGCCGGACGAGAAGCGCGAAATTCAACATGCGATTCGCGAACTGATCAACCAAGGCTGCCAGCTCATTCTCACCACCGGCGGTACGGGTGTGGCGCTGCGTGATGTGACACCGGAAGCGGTGCGTGAAATCGCCCTGCGAGAGTTGCCCGGCTTCGGTGAAGCGATGCGCATGGAATCCCTGAAAATCACGAAGAACGCGATCCTCTCGCGCAATCTCGCGGCGGTTGTGGACAAGGCGCTGGTGATTTGCCTGCCCGGCAAACCCAGCGGCGCGGTGGAATGTCTGGGCTTCGTGGTCGGCGCGATTCCTCATTGCGTCGAAGTGTTGCAGGAAGTGCCGACCAGTTGCTGAAAAGGCGGCTTGCAATTCGCCGCCGAGTCCGCGATAAACCTTTGCGGTGAACCATTTTCTGGAATTCCGTCGCCGTGCCGGCTTCGTTTTCTTTGGACACTCACTCCGCATTCTCGCGTTCGGGGCCACACTGGCCACCGGGCTGGCTGCTGAAGAGAAAAAAACCGCCGAAACGCCGCCTTCCGAATCTGCCGACATCAGCCTCGAGGAGTTGACAAAAATGGAAATCCCGGTCGTCGAGGCCGCTTCCAAATACAAACAGAAGATCACTGAAGCGCCGTCATCAGTCACGATCGTCACGGCGGATGAAGTAAAGAAGTATGGCCATCGGACGTTGGCGGATATTCTGCAAAGCGTTCCCGGCATGTATGTGACCTATGACCGGAATTATTCCTTTCTCGGCGTGCGCGGATTCAATCGCGGCGACTACAACAGCCGCGTGCTGCTGCTGGTGGACGGGCATCGGGTCAACAACAGCCTGTCGGACGGGGCGTTCATCGGCACGGAGTTCATCCTGGACGTGGATTTGATTGATCGTGTTGAAATAATCCGCGGACCGGGTTCGAGCCTTTATGGCAACAACGCTTTCTTCGGTGTCATCAATGTGATCACCCGCAGAGGCCGGGACATGTCGGGTAACGGCGCAGAAGTTTCCGGTGAGGTTGCCAGCTTCGACACCTACAAAGGGCGGGCGACCTACGGTAACAAATTCAAGAACGGGCTGGAATTGCTTCTCTCCGGCACCATTTACGATAGCGCGGGGCAGGAGCGATTATTTTACAAGGAATTCGCGTCGCCAGGCGACCCGACGGTGAAACCACCAATTCCACCGACCAGCGGCATCGCCGAAAACGGGGATGACGATGCCTTCAAGAGTTTCTTCGGCACCGTGGCCTTTCATGATTTCAGTGTGCAAGGCGCTTTCATCACCCGGGAAAAGGGCAATCCAACCGCGCCGTTTCTTACCGACTTCAACGACCGTCGTTTGCGCACGACCGACGATCGTAGCTATGTGAATCTAAAGTATTCCCATGAATTTCCTGATGTCGTGGATGTCGCCGTCCAAGCGTATTACGACCGCAACGATTTCGACATCGTCGAGCCATACATCCAGTTGGGCGGCCCACTCATCAAGGAAGTCCAAGTGGGCGAATGGTGGGGCGCGGAGTTGCAACTGATCAAGCGGCTGTGGGAACGGCACACGCTGACTTTCGGCGGAGAATATCGCGATGATTTCCGGCAGGAACAGCGGGTTCTTAACCTGGGAACCGGCGCGGTCACCAGCGACACCCGGCGGAGTCGCCAGAGCTACGGCGTTTATTTTCAGGGCGACGTCGCGGTTCTCACCAATCTTCATTTCAACGCCGGCGTGCGCTACGATCAATATGGCGATTTCGATCCGGCCCTCAATCCCCGGCTGGCCTTGATCTACAATCCCGTCGGCCAGACCGTGTTCAAGGCGATCTATGGCACCGCCTTTCGCGCGCCTAATTTCTTTGAACTCAGACGCGTGGCCGTCGGCGTGGCTCTGCCTCCGCCGCCCGAGCCGGAAACCATCACCACCTACGAATTGGTTTATGAGCAAGGCATCGGCGATCATCTCCGCTCCTCGGTGGCCGGCTTCTACAATGAAATCGAGGACCTGATCACATTCAATCAAGGGTTGTTGATCTATGAGAATTTGAACAACGCCGAAGCGAAGGGCGTGGAACTGGCGCTGGACGGTTTTTGGGCCAGCGGTGTTCGTGGCCGGGTGAGTTATACGTTCCAGGAAACGAAAGATAGCACCACCGGTCGCGTGCTCAGCGATTCGCCCCGGCATCTGGGCAAGCTCAATCTCAGTGTGCCATTGCTGAAGGAAAAAATCTTCGCGGGTGCGGAATTCCTCTACGTCAGTCCACGGAACACGGAGGTGGGGACCGTGGCGGGAGGCTACGGCATCGTGAACCTCACCTTGTTCAGCCAGAACCTGCTCAAGGGATTGGAGTTGTCCGGCGGCGTGTATAATTTACTGGATCGCCGATACGACGACCCCGCGACTCCGTTTCATAGGCAGGACGTCATCGAACAGAATGGCCGCACGTTTCGCGTGAAACTGACTTATCGCTTTTGAATCGTTGTCTCCCATGAACACCAAAAGTTTCGTCCGCCCGCTCGGGGAGTGGCTGGTTCTCATTTTGTTCTTTGCGGCTGGCACGCCGGGCTTCCCCCAAGGCGGTCCGCCGGTGATTACCAGCCAGCCGCAAGGTCAGATCGTCGGTCAGGGAAACAACGCGACCTTTAGCGTAACTGTCTCCAGCTCCACTTTTCCGACGTACGACTGGCGGTTTAACGGAGTCACGGTCTTCCAGACTGCGGGCGGCACGATCTCCAGTTACACGATTGAGGGAGTTCAGTTCACCAATGCCGGAAATTACAGTGTGGTGATCAACAATGCGGCGGGTTCGGCGACCAGTGTGAATGCGACATTGACGGTCGTTGCACCACCGGGCAATGACGATTTCGCCGATCGCATCGCTGTGTCCGGCCCAACGAATTCAGTGCCCGGCAACAACCTTGGCGCTTCCAAGGAGGCCGGCGAGCCGAACCATGCCGGATTTCCGGGCGGCAAATCGGTTTGGTGGTCCTGGACTGCTCCGGCCGGCGGAAATGTCTCAGTGACGACATTTGGCAGTTCCTTTGACACTCTGTTGGCGATTTATACCGGCTCATCAGTGTCCAATCTCACCCAGATCACGAGCAATGACGAGGCGGGCGGCGGCAACCAAAGCGCGGTTGTTTTCAGCGCAATCTTCGGAACGGCTTACCGAATCGCCGTGGACGGCTATGCCGGTGATGCAGGCAACATTTCACTGAACATCAACCAACCCACCAATGCGCCCGTCATCCTGACACAGCCCGCCAGCCAGGCGGCACAAGCTGGCAACCCCGTGTTCTTCAGCGTGGACGCGGGCGGGATGTTGCCGTTGCGTTATCAATGGCGCAAAAATGGCGCGCCGGTTTTTGGAGCCACCAATTCCAGCTACTTCATCTCCGCCGCACAAACCAATCAGGCAGGCAACTATAGTGTGGTGGTCACCAATTCCGCAGGCCCGGTCACCAGTTCGATCGCCACGTTAACCGTATTTGCGCCGCAGGCGCCACCCAATGATGCGTGCAGCGGAGCGGTTGCGATGACGGCGGACACGACCTATTTCGTTGACACCACCGGAGCGACTTCAACCGGGGATCCGCCTCCCACCTGTCCGAACGCGACCCTTGGCCGCGGGGTTTGGCACACTTTTACCCCTTCGATCAATGGAGTCGTGACTGTCAGCACGTGCGGCAGTGCTTTTGACACGATCGTGCAGGTTTTCACGGGCAATTGCGCGTCGCTGACCGCCGTCACCTGCGGTGATGACAATGGCCCGTCGTGTTCAGGTCTTCAAGCCAGTGTAAGTTTCAACGGCACGGCGGGAATAACCTACCGCATCCTGGCCGGCGGTTATGGCGGAGCGGCTGGCATACTGAATATTGTGGTTAGACTGCCGGTGACACCGCCGCCCAATGACAATTTCAGCAACCGTATCGCTCTCACTGGGCCCACCAATTCTGCCAGCGGCACAAATGTTGGCGCGACCAAGGAATTCGGCGAGCCTGCGCACGCGGGCAACTCCGGTGGCAAATCCGTCTGGTGGTCCTGGACGGCACCGGCAAGCGGCAATGTTTTGATTACCACTTTTGGCAGTTCTTTCGACACGCTGCTGGCAATTTACACCGGGCCGTCAGTGTCCAACCCCATCCTGATCGCGAGTAACGACGATGCTGGCGGCGGCACCCAAAGCGCGGTCGTTTTCAGCGCTGCTTCCGGAACGACTTATCAAATTGCCGTGGATGGCTACTTCGGAGATTCCGGCACCATTTCACTTAACGTCACCCAACCTACCAACGCACCCGTGATCCTGATCCAGCCGACCAATCGGACGGTGTTCCTGGGTGGCCCAGCGGGCTTCGCGGTGACCGCCGGGGGCGCAGCGCCGTTATATTACCAGTGGACGAAGGGCGGCATGCCGGTTCCAGGCGCGACGAACAAGATGTTGGTTTTAGACCCCGCGCAGTATTCAGATGCCGGATCGTTTTCCGTACTCGTGAGCAATCTCGCGGGCACCGTCTTCAGCACCAGCGCCTTCCTCACCGTCAATACCCCCGTGGCTGGCGATGTCGTCTCATTCGGTCCCGGGTCTTCGATTGACGGGCCTGTCGAGGCCATCGCTGTGCAACCCAATGGCAAAATCTTGATTGGGGGAGACTTCACCGCCGTCAATGGAACTCCGCGCAGTCGGGTGGCGCGGTTGAACGCCGACGGCACGCTCGACCAGATATTCATGAATGGTTTGTCGGGCGCCAATGCCGCTGTCACTTCCGTCGCGCTGCAAACCAACGGAACGGTGCTCATTGGCGGATACTTCGACACAATCAACGGAACCGCTCGCAACCGAATTGCGCGGCTCAATGCCGACGGCAGCCTCGATACCGGTTTTCAAAACGGCATGAGCGGGGCGGACGGCCCGGTCTATCAAGTGACGGCCCTGGCAGACGGCAAGGTGCTCATTGGCGGCCCGTTCGTCACCGTGAATGGCGCGGCTCGTCCTTTTCTGGCGCGACTGAATGCCGACGGCTCTTTGGACACCGGTTTTCTGAACGGATTGTCCGGCCCCGACAACACCGTTGCGTCCATCGCATTGCAACCCGACGGCAAGATTCTGGTCGGAGGTGTGTTCACTAATTTCAACGGCCAGAGCCGTAACTTGATTGCCCGCCTCAATTCAGACGGCACCTTGGATGACGGTTTTCAAAACGGCATGTCGGGCGTTAACGATTGGGTTTTTTCAATTGCACTCCAGCCTGACGGCAAGGTCCTTCTCGGCGGCTTGTTCACAACCGCCAATGGCGTGTCACGGAATCGCGTCGCGCGCCTCAACACGGATGGCGGCCTGGATGTCAGTTTCCAAAACGGAATGTCCGGGGCCGATAATTGGGTTTACTCCGTGGCGGTTCAGACGGATGGCCGCATCTTGATCGGCGGCCTGTTTACATTTGTCAACGACGCGTATCGCGGCCGCGTCGCGCGACTGAACGCCGATGGCAGTTTGGACATGACCTTCCAAAACGGAATGATCGGGGCCGACGCCCTGGTGCGCGTCGTCGCCGTGCAACCCGACGGCAAGGTGCCCATTGGAGGAGATTTCACTTCGGTCAACGATGTGCCGGCTTCATATTTTGCGCGGCTCTATGGAGAAATACCGGCACTGCGCCTGAGTATTGCCCGGCCCACGACGAATGGCGTCCCCGTCCGGCTCACCGGCCTGTCCTCGCTGCGCGTCATCCTCCAGGCTTCGCCCAATCTGTCGAATTGGTTTTCGGTTACAACCAACACCATTTCGCCCATCGGGGTATTGCAATTTACCGATCCCGATGTCGCCAACGTCACCCGGCGCTATTTTCGCGCCCTGTTGCAATGAGAGTTTTGAAGCAACCTAATCGCGCATGTTCCTGAGTCGCCGCCATGTTCTTCGACAGCTCGCAGTCGCCGCTCTGGCGCTGTGCGTCGCCGCCGCCGCGCCCGGCCGACTCGCCGCGCAGACCAGCCCCTACACGCCCTACCAGCACAGGGCGCTGTTCCTTTACAACTTCGCCAAGTACACCGAATGGCCGAAGGAGGCGTTCGCTAGCGACGATGCGCCTTTCGTGCTTGGCATCCTCGGCAACGATCCCTTCGGCAAGAACATTGACATCATCAAGGGCAAGACTGTCAAAGGCCGGAAGCTCGTAATAAAACCTCTTTCCGTCGCGCAGGAAGCTACCGGTTGCCACCTGCTGTTCATCGCCTCGTCGGAGACGAACAACCTCGCGCAAATTCTAAAGACGCTCGAAAACACCAGCGTTCTGACCATCGCCGAAGCCGAAGGTTTCCTCCAGGCCAGCGGCATGATCAATTTGGTCGCGGAAAAGAAAAGTGCGGCCTCGCAGACGGTCGGCTTTGAAATCAATCTGGCCGCCGCCGAGAAGGCGAACTTGAAGCTCGACAGCCAACTGCTGAAACTTGCCATACGCATCAAAAGCTGAACGATCCCAATCCACGCATGAAATCTTTCAAGAACCGTTCCATCCAAAGCAAGCTGACCTGGATCATCATGCTCACCAGTTGCATCGCACTGCTGCTGGCTTGCGCCGCCTTCATCACTTACGAACTCTTCACCTTCCGCAACAACCTGGTGCAGGAATTGTCCACGCTGGCCGACATTACCGGCAAGAACTGCGCCGCCGCCGTGAGCTTGAATCTGTCCGACGACGCCGAAAAGACTCTTGCGAACCTGAGCGGCGAAAGCCGTTTGATGGCCGCCTGCATCTACAAGGACGGAAAGGTCTGGGCCCGATACCCTAAAAGCCTGCCGGATTCCGCTCTACCACCGCAACCCCCGCCCGCCCTCCATCGCTTCGAAAACAACTCTCTGGTGCTCTCCCGCGAGATTCACGATCCTGACGGCGACCTCATTGGCACCATTTTCCTTAAGTCTAACCTCGAGCAATTGTATTCCCGTCTGCGGCAATACGTCGGCATTGTCGCCGGTGTGCTCATCGTCGCTTCCATCGTCGCGCTGCTCATCTCCGCCAGACTCCAACGGGTCGTCTCCAAACCGCTCCTTGATCTTTCCGCTACAGCGCGCACCGTTTCCGACAAAAAGGATTACGCCGTGCGCGCCCATAAACACGGCGACGACGAAGTGGGCGTGCTCATTGACTCGTTTAACGAAATGTTGGCGCAAATCCAGAAGCGCGATACGGAGTTACAGGAGGCGCGCGTCGCCGCCGAGCAAGCCAACCAGGCCAAGAGCAATTTTCTCTCGTTCATGAGCCACGAACTGCGCACGCCCCTCACTGCCATCATCGGCTTCAGCGAGTTGTTGATTCACGAGGTGGAAGCCGAGGGCCGCGCGGACTGGGTGGACGACCTGCGCCGCGTCCACGACTCAGGCAAATACCTGCTGGAACTGATCAACGACATTCTGGACATCTCCAAGATCGAAGCCGGCAAGATGGAAGTTCATTTGGAGACGTTCGATGTCCCGGCGTTGATCCGTGACCTCAAGGACGTTATGCGCCCACTGTTGGAGCGAAGGAACAACCAACTCGTCGTCGAATGCCCCGAGGACACCGGCACGATGCAGGCCGACCGCATCAAAGTGCGCCAATGCCTGCTGAATTTACTGAGCAACGCCAGCAAGTTCACCGACCAGGGCGTCATTACTTTCTCCGCGAGCCGTGTCGTTCGAAACGGCTCGGATTGGCTGACGTTCCGCATCCAGGACACCGGCATTGGGATGACGCCGGAACAAATCGGAAAACTGTTTCGCGCTTTCAGCCAGGCTGATGATTCCACTTCACGCCGCTACGGCGGCACGGGGCTTGGTTTGGCGCTCACGAAAAAGTTCTGCCAGATCATGGGGGGCGACGTGCGAGTGGAGAGCGAGATCGGAAAGGGTTCGACCTTCACCATCGAACTGCCGGCCGTCACCGCGAAGTCCACTTCTTCCATCACCGTCGTCCCAGCAGCCGCCTCCGTTTCCGCGCCGCGAAGTTCCAGCAGTTGCATCCTGGTCATTGACGATGATCCCGCCGTGCATCAGTTGCTGGCGGACGTGCTCCAACCAGAAGGTTATCCGCTTAAGTTCGCCACCAGTGGCAAGGAGGGTTTGCGGCTCGCCAAGGAACTACGTCCCGCAGTGATTACTCTCGATGTGCTGATGCCGGATATGGACGGTTGGGTGGTGCTCGCGCTGATGAAAGCCGATCCGGATTTGGTGACGATTCCCGTTATCATGCTCACCGTGCGCGCAGACCAGGATTTTGGTTTTTCCATGGGCGTGGCCGACTATCTGCAGAAACCGATTGATCGCGGGCGGCTCATC
Source organism: uncultured Bifidobacteriaceae bacterium (assembly GCA_964574525.1). GTDB lineage: Bacteria > Verrucomicrobiota > Verrucomicrobiia > Limisphaerales > JADLHS01 > WYBW01. The sequence continues at coordinate 9,339 of CAZNOE010000035.1, read as the reverse complement.
GCCGTCTTGAAGCGATACCACCAGGTTCGTCCCTCCAATCACGTCCTGGTGGTCGAGGACGATTCCGCCATGCGGGAAATGATCTGCCGCATGCTCAGCGACAAAGACTGGACGGTGGCCGAAGCCGAGAACGGCCTGGCCGCGCTGGAAAGCATTGCCCGTTGCCAGCCCTCGTTAATAATCCTCGATCTTAAGATGCCGGTCATGGACGGCTTTCAAATGATCGCCGAGCTGCACAAACACGAAGACTGGCGCAAGATTCCGGTCGTGGTGGTCAGCGCCAAGGAACTGACATCCGAAGACCGTCAGCGCCTGCAAGGGCACGTCCAGAAAATCCTGCAAAAAGGCGACTTCGGCCGCGAGGGATTGATGCGCGAAGTCCAACAAACGGTGAAGCTCTTTCTCGCCCAACAGAACGCAGTTGAAGCTGACACGCCCTGAGTTTCGACCAACCTTAACCTTCACCCTCTCACGTATGTTTAAAATCCTTTACATAGATGACACCGAGAACAATCGCATCCTCGTGAAGCGACGCCTCGACAAGAACGGCTATCAGGCCTTGACCGCCGAAAGCGCCGAACAGGGTCTGGCCCTGGCGAGCGCCGAAATGCCCGATCTCATCCTCATGGACATGGGAATGCCCGGCACGGATGGGTGGACCGCCACGCGGCGCCTGAAGGCGGAGTCGAAGCTTCGGCACATTCCGGTCATCGCGCTGACCGCGCACGCCATGCAAGGCGACCGCGAGAAATCGCTCGACGCCGGTTGCGACGATTACGAGACCAAGCCGTTTGATTTTCCGCGGTTGCTGGAAAAAATCGCGGCGCACCTCGCCTCGCGCCAGCCGCCCGCACAGCAATAATCAGCGCTCACCCGGTCGCCTGCGATGAAAGCCACTCCGTCCGACCCGCCGGAAACGACAAGCGCCGAAAACGCCGATCTGCCGTTCTCCCTTCGCGTCGCCCGCGTCCGGCACGACCTGAACAATTCCATCACCCACATCGTGGGCTTCGGTGAAATCCTGCTCGAAGAAGTCCAGGAACAGGGACGCGACCCGCTGCGGGCGGATTTGGAATTCATCAACCGAACGGGGAACGAGATGATGAAGCACATCAACGAGAGTCTGAACTCGCCAAGAATTGAAGGCGGCCTTGCGGACCTGGCACAACTGCAGGAGCGTCTCTGCGATACTGCCTCGCAAATCGGCGCCGCCATCGAACGCCTCATGGGCGGTGCTCACGGACTGGAGGTTTTTCAGAGCGACCTTTCCCGCATGGCCGGCGCCGCCCGCCGCGTCAGCGAACTCGCCTGCACGACCCTGGCGCTGCTTTCGCCGCCAGCCGTCCCGCCAAATATTCAAACGGGCACCACCGTCAATCCCCTCGCCGCCCTCCTGCGGCCCCACTTGGAAACGACGACTCTGCCGGCCCGGAAGGATGGCGACATCCTCGTCGTGGATGATCTCGAAGAAAACCGCGAGTTGCTCACGCGCCGTCTCTCCCGCCTCGGTTACTCGGTGCAGCTCGCGGATAATGGCGCGCGCGCGTTGGAATTCGTCGCCGCCAATCCCGTGGATGTCATCCTTCTCGACATCATAATGCCGGGGATGGACGGCTTCGAAGTGCTCCAGCGCCTCAAGAATAGTCCCGCCACCCACCACATCCCCGTCCTCATGCTTTCCTCGGCGGACGAGATTGACACCGTTGTACGGTGCATCCAACTAGGCGCGGACGATTTCCTCCCCAAGCCATTCAACACAACGCTGTTGATGGCACGCCTTGAATCCTCCCTGTCCCGCAAGCGTCTGCGCGACCAGGAAACCGCCTTCCTGAAACGCTTGCAGGCCGAGCAAGATACGTCCGAGAGACTGCTGTTGAACATTCTCCCCAAACCCATCGCCGAGCGTTTGAAGAAAGGTGAGAAGATCATCGCCGACAGTTTCACGGACGTCACCGTGCTGTTCAGTGATTTTGTGGATTTCACCAAGCTGTCGGCCAAACTGACGCCCCGGGATTTGGTGCGCCGGTTGAACGACGTTTTTTCCGCGTTCGACGCGTTGTGTGAACAGCATGGGTTGGAAAAAATCAAAATGATTGGCGATGCCTACATGGTCGTAGGTGGCGCACCGACACCGCGCGCCGACCACGCCGAGGCCGTCGCCGACCTCGCGCTGGCGATGCAACGGGAAGTCGCGCGCTTCACCGCGGGCGCCGGCCTGGCGCTACGCATGAGAATCGGCATCAACACCGGCCCGGTCGTCGCCGGCGTCATTGGCACGAAGAAATTTGCCTACGACCTTTGGGGCGACACCGTCAACCTCGCCAGCCGCATGGAAAACCACGCGCCCACAGACGGAATTCTTGTGACGGCCTCGACGTTCGAACGGCTGCGCAACCGTTACACCTTCGAACCCGAACAGCTCATCCGGGTCAAAGGCAAAGGCGCTGTCCCCAGCCACCGCCTGCTGGGCAGGGCCGCCGGATAATGAAATCCAGTTGCACAAACACGTTTCTTTGCTGCTCACTGCTTCTTGCGCTTGCCCTCTCGGGCTGCGCCAGCCGATCCAAAGCTCGAGCGCAAGCCCAGGCCGCGTTCGCAGCGGGACAACAACAAGCCATGGCCCAAATGGCCGAGGCGCAACGGACGAGCATTCGGGTCGTGGGCAACGTGCGGCGTCCGGAAATCCCGTGGGCTGACGGCCTGACCCTCGCCCAAGCCATCATCGCCGCACAATGCCAGGATCGCGGAAATCCCCGGGAACTCGTGCTGGTCCGTCATGGCGAACGAATTCGCGTTGACCCAAAAATTCTGCTTCGCGGTGAAGATTTCCCGCTCGAACCGGGCGACACCATTGAGATTCATCCGTGACAACGCCGCAGCACAACATATGGAAACGAACCGTGGTCCATCACGTCCCGTCACCTGCAGTTGTGCCACACACTTGCCGCTTGCACCGCTACCCCGCCCGCTTAACCTGTCAGCGTGGATTGGTTCACTGACCGACATGTTTTCCTGCTCGCCGTCGCCGTTTACGGTTTGAGCATGATTTATTCGGTTTTCCTGTGGCGCAAAGGCTTTCGCACGGCGGATCGCGTCAACTACTTCGTCCTGCTGGTCGGTTTCACGCTGCACACCGTCGCGATGATCATGCGCGGCTTCTCCTTCAACCGTTGTCCGGTCAATAATCTCTACGAAGCGACCCTCTTCATCGCCTGGACTATCGTGGGCGCGTATCTCGTGGTCGGGCTGCTGCCGCGACTCCGGTTCTTCGGCGCGTTCGCGTCACCGGTGCTCTTTGCCATCGGCGTGTTCGCCCTGATGCCGGCGTTGGACCCGCCGCACGGACCCAAACCGGAATTCTCCGGCGGACTGGCCAGCCTGCACGCCACGCTGATTCTGCTCGCTTACGGCGCGTTCGGACTCGGCTCGGTGGCGGCGGGGATGTTTTTGACCCAGCAACATGATTTGAAATTTCACAAGCTTCGCGCCGTGCTCTCGGCGTTGCCGCCTATTCAACGGTTGGAAGTGGTCGCGGCGCGGCTGGTGGCCGTGGGCTTCGTCCTGCTCACGATCGGCCTGGCGGCAGGCGGACGCTTGCCGCGCCCGGAGGGCGCACATTATTTGAAGGACGCCAAGGTTGTCTGGTCGGTCATCCTCTGGCTGCTTTACCTTGCGTTACTGGTGGGCCGGTGGCGCTTCGCCCAGTCCGGCCGGCGCTTCGCGGTCGGCGTCATCGGCGTGTTCGTGTTCGTGCTGCTAACATTCTGGGGCACAAACCTGCTCTCCGGCCTGCATCATCCATGAACCCAACTAGTCGAGCGTCGAGAGTCGAGCGTCGAGCGCTAGCTTCCCTGCCCCCTGCCCCCTGCTCCCTGCTCATTTTCCAACCATGCCCATCATCGTTCTTGGCCTGAGTCATCATTCGGCACCCGTGCAATTGCGGGAACGATTTGCGTTCGCCGAAGCGCGCGTTCCGGCAACACTCGAACTGTTGCGCAACGAGGGCATTGCGGATGAAGCAGTAATTCTCTCAACCTGCAATCGGGTTGAGATCTACGCGGCCTCTTCGCTTGAACCCGCCAAAGCATTCAGCGAGTTGAAACAGTTTCTTACCACAATCCAGGAGTACCGCGATCCGCTTACGGACGAGATTTACACATTGAACGAACCCCAAAGCCTCCATCATCTTTTCCGGGTCGCGTGCGGGCTGGATTCAATGGTGCTGGGTGAAACCGAAATCCTCGGACAACTCAAGCAAGCCTACGATCTCGCGCTCCAACATGGCCATACTGGCGCGCGACTGAACAAAGCCTTCCAGCGCGCGTTCAACGCCGCCAAACACATCCGCACCGAAACGAACATTCAACGCGGCAGCGTTTCCGTGGCGTCGGTCGCAGTTGAGCTTGCGGAAAAGATTTTTACTTCGCTGGCCGACCACGAGGTCATGGTCATCGGCGCCGGCGACACGAGCGAAAAGACCGCGCGCGCGCTGCTGTCGCGCGGCGCGCGGAGCATTGTGGTGGCGAACCGCTCGTTCGACCGCGCGGAAGCCTTGGCCAAGGAACTGGGTGGTCGCGCGGTGAAATTTGACGATTGGTCGCATGACTTCGAGAGAATTGACATCGCCATCAGCAGCACGGCGGCGCCGCATCACATCCTCGACCGCGCCCGCCTTGAACCGTTGATGAAGCTCCGGCGAAACCGCCCGCTCTTGTTGATTGATATCGCCGTCCCGCGCGACATTGACCCGGAGGTGAACTTCCTGGAAAACATCTATCTTTACAATGTGGATGATTTGCAAAGCATTGCCGACAATTACCTGAGCCAACGGAAGGAGGAAATCGCGCGTTGCGAGGCGATCATTGCCGAAAAGGTGAAATCCTTGTTGAGGGACGTGAACACGCATCACGCATCACGCATCACGCATCACGCCCGCGCCCATGTCTGAACGCCCCATCCTCATCGCCACACGCGGCAGTGCGCTGGCGCTGGCTCAAGCCAACCTCATCGCCGCGCAATGCCGCGCTGCGTTTCCACGTCTCCGGTTCGAGCTGAATGTCCTCAAGACCACCGGCGACCATTTGCAAGCGGCATCGCTAGCCAAGGCTGGCGGCGGTTTGCCGAAGGGACTTTTCACGAAGGAACTCGAAGTCGCGCTGATCAAAGGCCGGGCCGATCTCGCCGTTCACAGCCTCAAGGATTTGCCCACGGATTTGCCTGCCGGTTTGGTCCTCGCCGCCACGCCCAAGCGCGCGGATGTCCGTGACGTGTTGATCTATCGCGACGCCGGGTTCATCAAAGCCCGCGCCGCCGACAGAAAGTCCGAAGACTGGACGCCGGGACAGGATGCACTGCGCGGATTCAAGCCGCATACGAAGCTGAAGGATTTTCCGAAAGGCGCAACCGTCGCCACCAGCAGCACGCGTCGCAAAGCGCAGTTGCAGGCCGTGCGTCCTGACCTGAATATCGTGGAAATTCGCGGCAACGTGACCACGCGTATGCAAAAGGTTGCCGACCGCGCCGAACTTGACGCCACCGTCCTGGCACTCGCCGGAATCACTCGCCTGAACTTCACGCTCTCACCCGAAGGCAAGCTCCACGGCGACGCCGTGCCCGACGGCCTGCTTGCCACCGTGCTCGATGTGGATGTCATGCTTCCATGCGTCGGGCAGGGGGCCATCGGAATTGAGATTCGCGCGGATGATGAACGCATCGCGAAGATTTGCGAGCGGTTGAATCATTTCAACACATTCCAATGCGTGACGGCCGAACGCGCGTTTCTGCACGGCATGGGAGGCGGTTGCCAGAGTCCTGTCGCCGCCTACGCCGAAATTTCAGGTGAGAAAATCATGATGCGCGCCGTCTCGTTCCGCGACGGCCCGGCCAAACGAGCCGGGGGCAAACGCCCGATCAAGGAAGCCGCGGAGCTTGGCGAACAACTGGCGGCTGAGTTGCGATGAAGAAGTTTTGAAATGGTCGGGGTGGCGAGATTTGTACTTGTTCGGACACTTTTCAAAAACCACGCATTGCTTGGAAAATCAATAGGATCAGGCATTTCGTGATGGTGGAGTTTTCGTTCTGCGGCAAGAAAATGCAACGAAAAGACGTTCGGAAGATAGATTTGGATAGACGAAAAATCCGGTGAGTCATAGGCTGATAAAATCCGGATAGCTTCGACGTTCTCGCTCTTGCCCGGCGTCCGTTCGCAGTTCACCCTGTTGCCGATGCCACTCGAATCGTTGGACGAACGAAAGGGCTGGGAACCATGACCACACGGTCAAGAATTGTGCTCGTGGATGACGAACCCTTGTTTGTGGAGTTCGTGGAGAAAGCAATTGTTGCAAAGTTCGATGCGGAGGTGAAATCGTTTGAAGACCCCTTCAAAGCGTGGCGGGAACTGGAGCAAACCGACCCGGACCTGCTGATCACTGGCGCGATCATGCCGGGATTAACCGGGGAAGAAATCGTCCGTCGACTGATGGGGCGACAGGTCACCTACCCGATCCTTGTTGTCTCCGGCTGGTCGCCGACGGAGCAATGGGTGCGGGAATGCGCTCAAACATTTCCCGACATCACCTTCCTGGGTAAGCCGTTTACGATGGAACAACTTTACACCACAATCTCGCAACACCTTTGACGATGACAACCGGCCCAGTGCCAGAATCGCTCGACGACCTCTTGGCTCGCGCCGAGCACTATGCGAATTACTGCATGCGCGGCACGGGCCGGGTGACACCGGCGGTCTTTCTCATCGGCCCGGACGGCCTGCTCATGTTCGTTCCTGAGAGCCTCGCGGACGAGCACGCCAAGGACAACTTCGCGGATCAGGCCCGGCTCATGTGCATCGCCCACGCCGCAACCGCGTGCGTGATGACGCTTGAAGCTTGGCCAAGTTCGCCAGGCCCGGCGAGAAGTTCGACCTGACAGAGGCGCCGTCCGAGGCATTTGACCGGAGAGAGTTCGTGGTTCTCATGGGCGAGTCGCACGACGGACACAAACAAAAGTTCCTGCCGATCATCCGCAGCGGCAATGGAAGGTTTTTCGGCTTTGGCGAATCCGAAGTCCCTGGCGCGGATGAAATGAAAGGCCGCTTCGCTCACATTCTCCCGACGAAGGTGCCGGACGCCGCCATGCGCGATCTCGCCAAAGTCATGTTGAAGGTCAAAGCGTCGGTCGCGATGCCCGGCGCAAATCCCCGCTTGCCCCGCGCTCGTCGCTAACGCCGATGGGCCGCCGCCGCGTCCGCGGCCTGAATTTGGCCGTGCAGTCTTCGCGACTGTTCTGCATCATGCCCAAGTCGCAGGCGCCCAAAACCACACTCTCGATGAAAGCCGAAGACCTGAAGCCCAACAAAGTTCTGCACGGGCCGATTTTTCCCGAACCGGTTCAAATCATCGTCTGCATCCCAATGGGCGACGCAGTGAAACTTATCGCGAAGGGTCTTAACACATCGCGCGTTTACGAACCGATCCTGACGCCGGATCAACTCACTGCGCTCGAAACCAGCCCTGACACTGAACCGTTCGACGGCGATCCTCTGCGATTCCGCCTCGCAGTGGAAGCCATGCGGCTTGCACTGGCGTTTGAATATGACCCCTACTTTTCGCTTTCCATTGCGCGCGTTGACCCGCTGCCGCATCAACTTGAAGCCGTCTATCAGTACTTCATGGCGCTGCCGCGCATCCGTTTCCTGCTCGCCGACGACCCCGGTGCTGGCAAGACCATCATGGCTGGCTTGCTCCTTAAGGAATTGAAAATTCGCGGCCTCGTGAAACGCACGCTCATTATCACCCCGGCCAATCTCTCCTTTCAGTGGCAGCGCGAAATGAAGGACAAGTTCCGTGAGAACTTTGAAATCATCCGCAGCGACGTGTTGCGTGCGAACTACGGATCAAATCCGTGGCAGGATAAAAATCAGGTCATCACGTCCGTCTCCTGGGTTTCACGCGTCGAAGATGCGAGAGAAAGCCTGCTCCGCAGTCATTGGGACTTAATCATTGTGGATGAGGCGCACAAAATGAGCGCGGCCAGCCGTGACAAAAAAACGCTCGCCTACCAACTCGGCGAGGCGCTGTCGCAGATGACCGACCATTATCTTTTGATGACCGCGACGCCGCACAAGGGCGACCCGGAAAATTTCTGCCTGTTCCTCGAATTGCTTGACCGTGACGTTTACGGCGACGTGAAAAGCTTGGAGGAAGCGATGCGGAAACACGAAGCCCCGTTTTACTTGCGCCGCGTGAAGGAAGCCCTCGTGAGCTTTCCCGATATAGAAACCGGCAAGGTTAAGGCGCTTTTTACCAGGCGCATCGTCCGCACGACCGAATTCCAAATCACACTTGACGAACTCGACTTCTACGACGCCCTGACACGGTTCGTTGAAGACCAGTCAATCAAAGCCGCGTCCGAAAACTCCGCCCGTGGACGCGCTCTCGGCTTCACAATGGCGATGTTGCAACGCCGCTTCGCTTCGAGCATGTACGCCGTGCGTCGCAGCCTTCAACGCATGAAGGACAAGCGCGAACACATCCTCGCCGACCCGGAAGGATTCCGTCAGGCGCAAATCAACAAACGCTTGCCCGAGGACTACGAAGATCTGCCCGAAGATGAGCAGCAGGAAATCGTCGCCGAACTGGAAGACCTCGTCGCGTCCTACGACCCGGCGGCGCTACGCGACGAAATCACTGAACTCGGCAAGCTGATTCAAAAGGCGGTGGATTTGGAGAAGCGCGAGGTCGAATCCAAACTCGTCCGCCTTCGCGAGCTCATCAAGGAGTATGGCATCTTCCAAGACCCGAAGATGAAGTTGCTCATCTTCACCGAACACAAGGACACGCTGGATTTTCTGTGCGCCGACGGCAAAGACGGCCGGCCACTCGGCAAACTGCGCGAGTGGGGACTCAATGTGACTCAGATTCACGGCGGCATGAAGATTGGCGACCGTGACACGCCCGGTTCGCGCATTTTTGCCGAACGCGAATTTCGCGAATCCGCGCAAGTGCTCGTTGCCACCGAAGCCGCTGGCGAAGGCGTCAACCTGCAATTCTGCTGGTTGATGATCAATTACGACATCCCGTGGAATCCCGTGCGGTTGGAGCAGCGCATGGGCCGCATCCACCGTTACGGCCAGGAGAAGGATTGTCTCATTTTCAATTTCGTTTCGACGAACACACGCGAAGGCCGCGTGCTCCACAAACTGTTTGAACGCATCCAAGCCATCGAAGACGACCTCGACCCCAAGCGCACCGGCAAAGTGTTCAACGTCCTGGGTGACGTGTTCCCCTCGAATCAGTTGGAGAAAATGATTCGCGATATGTATGCGCACAACCAGATGGACGA
>CAZNOE010000034.1:0-19107 GCA_964574525.1 uncultured Bifidobacteriaceae bacterium | reverse complement strand
TTATGCGCAGATCAACTTCCACGAAACGCATCGCGGCTACAACGGCGCCAAGCGCGCGGACCCGGCGAAAGTGGAAATTCCGCCGTGGACGCCGGACCATCGTGTCGCGCGCGCGGATTGGGCGCGGTATCTCGACGCTGCGAGTGAACTGGACCGGAAGGTTGGTTTGATTCTCAAGCAACTCGAGACTGACGGGCTGGCGGACAATACGGTCGTGGTGTTCTTTGGCGACAACGGCCAGTCGCACGTGCGCGGCAAACAGTTTTGTTACGACGAAGGTCTGCTCGTGCCGCTCATCATCCGCTGGCCATCCCGCAACGGCGGGACTCCCACGCCAAAAAACTTCAAGCCGGGCACAGTGAGCGACCGTTTGATCGCGTCAATTGATCTCGCGCCCACGATGCTCGACATCGCGGGAGCGAAGAAGCCCGCGAAGATGGAAGGTGAGATTTTCCTGGGCGGACATTCGGCCAGGCCACGCCAGTATGTTTTCGGCGCGCGCGACCGCTGCGATGAAACGGTGTTCCGCTTTCGCACCGTGCGCGACGCCCGCTATCGGTACATCCGCAATTTCACACCGGACCGGCCGTTCTTGCAAACGAACGATTACAAGGAGCGATCGTATCCCGTCTGGAATCTGCTGAAGAAACTTCATACCGACGGCACGCTCACGCCGCCGCAGGAGTTTCTTTGCGCGCCGACGATGCCGGAGGAGGAGCTTTACGACAATGAGACGGACCCTTACGAAATCCACAACCTCGCCAAGTCAGACAGCCCGGAGCATCGAGCCGCTCTCAAACGGCTCCGCAAGGTTTTGGAAAAGTGGATCGAGGACACGCACGACCAGGGCCGCGTGCTTGAACCGCCCGATCTGGCCGTGCGCAAAGGCGCAACCAAACCGGGAACGGTTCCGTAGCGGCATAAACGCCGAACCATCCGCACCAAATGCTGATGAGTGGAGACGCCTATGAAACTTATCAAACTGGACAGCAGCGATCTTTGTAGCCCCGGTTACACATACTACATCAACCTTGACTCCGTGGCATGCCTCCAAGAGTCCGAAAGCGGAGGCAAGCGTTTATGGCATGTGAGTCTCAACGGCGAAGACATCTTGATCACCAAGGAAGCCTTTGAGAGAATCAGGTTGGCTATGGAGTCACGGTAGCCTGAGCGAAACGGATTTAATTCTCGATCCTTGCCCCTTTTCGCTTTCGGCGCGGCGCGGCGCTGTTCTAAGCTGCCGCCGCTATGGACTGGTTGACAAATCTCATCTGGCACGGCGGCAAGTTTCTCGGCATTGAATGGCATTTCTGGAAAGTGATCGGCTGGCTGGGCAACGCCGTCTTTTTCTCCCGCTTCTTCGTGCAATGGTACGCCACTGAAAAACTCAAACGCGTCGTCGTGCCGACGGGGTTCTGGTGGTTGAGCCTGGCGGGATCGCTGCTGCTGCTCAGTTACGCGCTGTTTTATCAGCACGACTCCGTCTTCATCTTTGCCTACGCCTTCACGTGGATTCCGTATATCCGGAATCTGATCATTCACCAGCGGCACAAGACTGCGCATCTCGATTGTCCGAGTTGCGGCAAGATGTGTCCGCCGCACTCGAATTTTTGCTTCGCGTGCGGCACACGCCTCGCAACCGCGGAAGCGGCGGGGCGTTGAGGGCAGCTACTTCTTGGGAGCGGTGGCTGGAGCAGGCTTGGGCGCCGCGGTTTTCATCGGCGTGGCCGGTGCCGGGGCTGCGGCGGCGGGTGGCAAACCGTATCCGTACTTGTTGAGAACGGGAAGAAAATCGAGATGCGCCCTTCCGTATTCCCGCAGTTTCTCAACGATACCATCCATGACCGGTTTCTGCTGCTGTCGGAAGGCCTGTACGAATTGTCCGACGATCGGCTTGTTGGTTTCGCGGTCCTGGATGGCGAATCGCTGTTGCACATACAGATACGCAGTGAGGATCCCGCTCAAGACAACCGTGGCCAGCAACAGCGTTGTGACCTGGCCTTGCAACGCGGCGCCCGGTCGCTGCAAATCCTCCGTGAGGGCCGGCGTGGGTTTCGTTTCGGCTTCGTTCATAATCTATTTGGTGGCAGGTTTGGTTGCGCCCGCCGGAGCGGCCTTGGGCAGCCCGATGGATTCCAGGAGCGGACTGATCGCGGGGTTCTTGTCGCGGTACGCCAGACACTCGGCGGCCAGTTGTTGAAATCTCGCCTGCTCGAATTGGACCATGCGCACCTCGAAGTTGAGCCTGCGTGAATCGCGCGTTGCCGTTACAGCCCGGAAACAGAACACGGCCGAAAGCACCAGGTTTATTCCCAGCAAGCCCGTCAGGATGGTATTGGACGCATTGCTCTTCATAATTGTGCGGAAGACTTTAGCGGCTTCGCGACCGATGTCCATTGCGTTTTTTGCGAGGAGCGTCGCGCGCTGGGGCGAAAGATCGGCACCGAAGGCTGGATTTGTGTCTGCGCGGAAACGCCGGCCGGTTGCGCGCGGAAAGAAATTGATTTTTGCCCCGTCAGATGCGTAGATTCAGCACCAATCCGTTGGCAATCGAGTGGCAAAAGAAGAACCAATCGAATTGACTGGCTCAGTGACGCAGGTGTTGCCGGGCACGATGTTCCGCGTGGCTCTGCCCAACGGACACGAAGTGCTGGCGCACATCTCGGGCAAGATGCGCAAAAACTTCATCCGCATCAGCGTTGGCGACAAGGTCCGGGTCGAGATGTCTCCCTACGATCTGGGCAAGGCGCGCATCACTTACCGCGAAGCGTAGGACAGGCGTCGCGCCTGTCTCCATCTTCAAAAACTTTGCTCCGGGTTAAGTGCGGGTTTCTGAATTCAGCAAAATTGCCGCAATCGGGGCTGGGTCCAGTCAAGACAGGCGCGACGCCTGTCCTACCGCATCGTTGGCGAAGCGGGCCATTCGTTACTCCTTCTTTTTTCCGGCCGGCTCTTCGACGGGTTTCTTGATCGGCCAGCGATCCGATTCGGCGCGCGCGGTCTTCAGATACTTCTCGATCTTCGCCACGACTTCGGGATTTTTTCCGGCGACGTTTTCCTTTTCGGCCGAATCGGTCTTCAAATTGTAAAGCTCCAGTGGCTCGCCGGCTTGCGGACGCACGGCCTTCCAATCACCCATGCGCACGGCCTGTTGAAAACCGCGTTCGTGGAATTCCCAGTAGAGAAAGTCGTGACGGTTGGTTTGCGTCTTGCCCGTCAGCAGCGGCAGGACGGAGATGCCGTCAATGTTGGTCGGCGATCGCGTCATCGCAATGTCCGCGGCCGTGGGCAGAAAGTCCCAGAAGGCCCAGGTGAAATCGCTGACTTGACCCTGTTTGATCTTCGCCGGCCAGCGCACGATCATCGGGACGCGGATGCCGCCTTCATACAAATCGCGCTTGGTGCCGCGGAACGAGCCGGCACTGTTGAAAAACTTCGGATCCACGCCGCCTTCCTTGTGGGGGCCGTTATCGCTCGCGAAGAAGACGACGGTGTTCTCATCAATCTTGAGCTGTTTGAGTTTGTCCATTAATCGGCCGATGTCCGCGTCCATGCGCGTGATCATCGCGGCCTTGTTTTTTTCCACCTGCGTCCATTGTTCGTCTGAATAGGGCGCGTCGCTGGGAACCTGCATGCCGTTGCCCGTGGCGCGACCGGCCTCGTTGTTGGCGTGCGGGATGGTGTAGGCGAGGTAGAGGAAGAAAGGGCGCTGCTTGTTGAACTGGTCGGGCTTGTTGTTGCGGACAAAATTCAGCGCGGCGGTCGTGAAGAGATCGTGTGTGTATTCGCGTGGTTGAGCAGCCGCCGCCCCGAACGGCATCCGGCCATCGAAACCGGTCGTGGGATCATGGCGCCAAAGGTGATCGGTGTAATAATCGTGCGCGTGGGTTTGGTTGAGGTAGCCGAGGAATTCATCAAAGCCCTGCTTGTCCGGGACGCCGGTCGAGCCTTCGTCGCCGAGTCCCCATTTGCCGATCAAGCCGGTGCGGTAGCCGGACTCCTTCAGGATTTTTGCGACCGTCACTTCGCCAGGCTGCAAGGCCAGGCCTTGACTGTTGCCGCGGATGTTCAAGTGCCCCGTGTGTTTGCCCAGCATCAGCGCCGCACGTGATGGCGCGCACACCGTGCTTCCCGCATAAAAGTCCGTGAAGCGAATCCCCTCGCTCGCCAACTTGTCAATGTTCGGCGTTTTGATTCGCGTCTGGCCGTAGCAACCCAAGTCACCGTAACCGAGGTCGTCGGCGAGAATGAAAATGATGTTGGGCCGGCGCGGCGCGGGCGGCGGTGAGTTGGTGGACTGCGCGGGTGAAACGAAAGCCGAGGCGAGCAGCGCGGTGCCCGCGCCAAGCTTGCCGGCGATCCGCAAAAACCGACCGCGCTCCATGACACTCATGATGAACACAGATGTTGGGAGACGCACGCCGGGTCGTCCAACGAAATCGTGCGGCTGCCGAAATGACTTTGCATTTGGCCCTGGCCCGGCGCATTCTGACGGCGAAATGTCAACCAGTGGAGACCAGCCGCCACAGGCCCGGCCCGCCAAATCCGGTTTGGCACCTGGAATCCGCCGGCGCCCTCGCGGTCATCGTGGTGGCCGCGGTCGCGGGCCTCGGCCATCGCCAGTCGCTGGCGCCGCTACAGCCGCAGCGCCCGTCATCGAGTCCACGCCTGCGCCTCCGCCACTGCTGGAAACGGCAGCGACCCTCGCCAGGCGGACCGCGCGTGAACCCGAGCTGCGCTCTTCCGCCATTGGTCAGGCGATTGACGAGGTGATGCAGATTGTCGATTCGCTCAAAGGCGCGCTGGATCAAATGGATGAAGTGCTGGAGTTGGTGGAAGTAGCCGAGCGCCAGAAGCTGGCCGACGAGCGGGAGATCGAATCGCTCCGCCGCGCTTTGCGCCAGTTGCAACGGCCTCGCGGTCCGCGCCCTCCCGAAGACGAAGCTCACGATTCGTAAGTGACACCACGGCATCGGCCAACATTTCCGGCCACTTCTCCTCCTGGGAGGGACAGGAGTGGGTTCTCCGGGAATTTTTTTAACAACCGTTCCAAAGCCGACTGGTCAGCGCGATGCCGCGTGGCGCTCGCCGGTCCGGGGATCGAACGAGACCGCGCTCACGTAGGCGCTGAGACCGGTCCGCACTTTGAATCCGATGCTTTTGAAATAATCGATTTCCGCTTCCGGCCAGTTTTTTTCCACCGAGACATCCAGCGTTCCGGTGTTTTGCAGTCGCGGCGCCGCGAGCGCCTGCTCCATCAACCCACCGCCAGTCAGGTAATGAAGCAACACGTTGAACATCGAATTCGGAATCAGCACGCCGCCGGCGCCGCCGAGGGCGAGTACGGGTTTGCCGGCGCGCAGCACAATCGAAGGACACATGTTGTGCAATGGCCGCTTGCCGGGCGCGACGGAATTCGGATGGCCGGGTCGCGGATTGAATCGCGACATGCCGTGGCCGAGGACCAGGCCAAACTCATCCACGACTACCTGCGCGCCGAAACCATTTCCGTGCGTCAGCGTGATGGCCACCATGTTCCCTTGCTTGTCCACGGCGCTGATATTCATCGTCCCTTCCTCGAGGTGGGCCTCGACCTGGATCGCCAGCGGTTTCTTCTCTTTCACCGCCGCCTGGATTTTGGCGGCGGTTTCCCGCGCGTATTCCTCGGAGAGCAGGCGCTTGACCGGCACGCGGACGAAGTCGGTATCGCCGAGCAGTTCCAGCCGGTCTTTCCATGCGCGGCGCTGCGCTTCGAGCCGCGCATGAGTGCGTTCGGGGGCCGGCAGGTTTTCCCAATTCAACCCTTGCGCAATTGAAAGCATTCCCAGGATGGTCAAACCGCCCGCGGTCAGCGGCGCGGTATGAACCGTGAAGTCTTTCCACTTCAGGTGCAGAGGCTCAACTTCACGCGCGCGATACGTGGCCATGTCATCATAGGTCACCAACCCGCCGTTTCGTCCGATGGCCGTCGCGACTCGCCGGGCAATGTCACCCCGATAAAATGATTCAACGGAATTTTCACGGGCCAGAGTCTTGAGCAGCGCCGCCAGTTTCGGATTGCGAAATTTTTCGCCCGGTTTCAGCGGGTTGATTTTGAAAATGCGCGCAGCCGTCGCGGCGCCCGCATCGGCGAGGTGACAACCCTGCTCGGCGAATTCGATCGCCGGGGCGACCAGTTCGCGGAACGAGCGCGTCCCATAACGATCAAGCGCCAATTGCAACCCGGCTATGGTGCCCGGCACGCCCACAGCCTGCCAGCCGTGGAAATTCACGTTGCCAATGACAGCTCCCTTTTCGTCGAGCAGATACATGTCTGGCCGCGCGGCGGCTGGAGCCGTGGAGTTGAAGTCAATGGCGGTGACTTTTCCGGCGCCCGCCCGGGCGATGATCAGGTGACCGCCATAGCCGCCAACGCCGCATTTGCTCGGCGAGGTCACACAAGCCGTGAGCGCGGCTGCTACGGCGGCATCAACGGCGTTGCCCCCGCCGGCGAGAATTTTTTCGCCAATCGCTGCGCCGGTCGCTTCGCCGCTGACGGACGCGGATTTTTGTTTAACAGAAGTTTCCTGCCCTGGAGATTTCTTCTCTGCGGCAAAACCGACCCGTGTTCCGACTGCTCCGGCCACCAACGCCTGCCCGGTCAGGCTCAACATTTCGCGGCGTGTGTACTTTCTGTTCATGGAGTGAACCTGTTTCTACACGGCGTAATGCTTCGCCACCTTGCGCACCGCCTTCGCTACGCCACGGATGTATTCCTCGTCCATCGCCTCGTTCAAACGGAATAACATGCAGGTCTTGAGGATTTCCTCGGTCACGGGGCATCTGACTTTCGAATAGTCCATCGCCGTCAAGCCGAGTTCCTTGATGGGCCAATGCCCGGCGAAGAATGAATGGTTCTGAAACATCGGCATGCCATACAGCGCGGTCGCAATGTAGCCGTTGCTGAACGTGACCCCTTCGGCGGCGAGTGCCTTCGTAAATTGCGCGCGGTCGCAACGCAGTTTCTCCGGCGTGAGCCGCGTCAGGTAAAACCAGTAGGAGCAGCGATCTTCCTTGTCCACCTGATGCGGAGCGATGCCCGGGATGCCGGTCAATTCTTCCGTGAGCAACGCGCCGAGCTTCGACCGTTTGCTGACGATGTCTTCGAGTCGCGTCAACTGCGCGGCCACAAACGCGGCCTGCAATTCGCTCATGCGGTAGTTCGCGCCGAGAGCGGTGCTGGAGTCCTTGGGATCGTAGCGGTTCGTGCCCTTGTCGCCGAACTTCGTGAGCAGCGGCCCGAACTTTTCGTCACTGGACAACGCGATGCCGCCATCGCCGCAGGTGATTTGCTTGGAATCCTGAAGCGAGAAACAACTGATCTGGCCAACCGTGCTGACGGGTTTGCCGCGATAAAGCGCGCCCCACGCTTGAGCGCAATCTTCAATGAGAATCAGCTTATGCTTATCGGCAATGGTTTTCAGTTCGCCCAGCCGGCGTGGATTGCCGGCGAGATGAACAGCGATGATGGCTTTCGTCTTGGGAGTGATCTTACGCTCCACATCGGCGGGGTCGAGGCAGGCGGTGAACGGTTCCAGGTCGGCAAACACTGGCACCGCGTTTTGGAACAACACGCCAATCACCGTGCCGATGTCCGTGATGCCGGACGTAATTACTTCATCGCCCGGCGCAATCCCCGCCGCGGCCACCGCAATGTGCAACGCCGCGCTGCCAGACGAGCAAGGCTGGACAAATTTGTGCGGATAAAACTTCTGGACGCGCTCCGTGAGCAGAGCGGTCTGTTTGTTTTTCCAGTAGTAGAGCGAGTCCTGTTTGACCGCTTCGCCGAGTTGCTGCAATTCCGGCTCGCCCCAGCGCTTCGGTTTGGGCATGGGCCGCGTCACGGTTTTTTCGCCGCCCTCGAGCGCCAGCTTGTCGAGATCGGATTCATCGGCAGGCAACTGGCTGGCGACCAGCGCGGCGGAAGTCGTGGCGATGAATTGTCGGCGGGAAAGATGCGGATTGAGAGCCATAACGGCAACCATTGTGAGCGCCGCAAAGAATCTGTCAAAGCGCAAGTGAACCAAACCGATTTTCCTCCTCGTTCTCGTCATCGTCCTCGAAATGCTTTTCTGGTCAAAGAGGTGGACGAGGAAGGCTGGTCTGCTCTTCAAGACAACAGACCGACGCGGTTAAAGTGCTGCATCGACACAACGCCTACTAGATAGGCAGCATTGCATCATTTCTGCCGAACCTGTATTTCTTCTGTATGGCTCTGAAGGCGATTGACTTTTTCTGTGGTGCGGGCGGCATGAGCTATGGTCTCGCCCGTTCCGGCGTCAAAATCCTTGCGGGAATTGATTGCGACCCCGCTTGCAAGGCGACTTATGAGCACAACAATAAACCTGCTCGTTTTCTGGAACGGGACATCGCGACACTGAATCCGGTTCTGTTGGCTGCTGAACTCGGCGTCGAACGAAATGACGATGACTTGATCTTGGTAGGGTGCAGCCCGTGCCAATTCTGGAGTAAAATCAGTACGGACAAAACGAAAAGTGAAAAGAGCGCCTTCCTCCTGCGCGAGTTTGAGCGGTTTGTGGATTGGTTCAATCCGGGTTTCGTGGTGATTGAAAATGTGCCGGGGCTGCTGACAAAAAAGGGGCAAACCATACTTCCTCAATTCAAGAAATTCCTTGAATCAAGGCGTTACTCATATGCGCATGGAGTGATCAATGCGAATTTGTACGGCGTCCCGCAAAATCGAATCCGCTACCTGCTCGTCGCCACGCGACTGTCAGACGAGATCGAACTGCCGAAGGGGCGTAAGAACAGACGGCTAGTAGTGCGGAACTTTTTAGGCATTAGGAATGGCTTCCGGCGCATCAGCGCCGGGCACAAGGACAAAACACAATTCCGGCACACTGCCGCAGAATTATCCGCCGAGAATGCGCACCGAATGCGAGTCACGCCCAAGAACGGCGGAACTCGGGCGAGTTGGAAAAATGACCCCGATTTGCAGATAGCCGCCTATGCCGGCAGAGACGAAATCTTTCGGGATGTTTACGCGCGGATGTACTGGGACAAGCCTGCGCCTACGATCACAACTCGCTTCAACAGTTTTTCCAACGGACGGTTCGGGCATCCAACACAGAACCGCGCGATTTCACTTCGTGAAGGGGCTACTTTGCAGACGTTTCCCAAAAGATATGTTTTTGATGCGACAAATGAATCAACAATCGCGCGTCAAATAGGTAATGCTGTTCCGCCTGCCCTTGCAAGGCGCGTAGGCAAGCATCTAATTCGCGTTTCCAACGAAGCGGGTCAATGATCGATCATTTCAAATCATCGGGAAATCTCGTCCGGATGCTTGGAGAACAACTTGTCTCCAACAAATTTGTCGCGTTGCTGGAGCTTATTAAGAACGCCTACGACGCAGATGCGCGCTCTGTGAAGATTGAATTCGACAGGCTTGTGCATCCGCTGACAAAAGAGAAAGTGGAAGCAGTTACAGTTTCCGATTCCGGGCATGGTATTACGAGTGATGACATATCGAAACGATGGCTGGTGCTTGGGACTGCGGAAAAGGAAAAACTCCGCTTCAGTCCAGGAGGCAGAAGAATGCTTGGCGCAAAAGGCATTGGCCGATTTGCCATTCAACGGCTTGGTGACTTCTGCAAAGTGTCAACTGTGCCGAATCCAATGGTGTTTACCGTGCCGGATGTTCCGAAAGGGAAATCAATAAGATACGCATTTGATATTGATTGGACGAAAGCCACCGACCCTGCTCGGATACTGGAAGAATATGATCTGGACATTGCCGGTTCATCAGCAAGCGCCAATGAACACGGAATGGCGCTTACCGTTTATCAACTACGTGACGAATGGGCGAAGGATGATATAGACCGCCTTCAGCAAGAGATTTCATCGTTGTTGCCTCCTGGTTTTTCGGACGAATTCAAAGTCATTTTTTCCCATTGGAAATTCGTTCCAACGACCGAACAGTTGACGAGTTCAGTGCTTGAGTATGCAACTTATGCAATAAAGGGGCGAGCCAGCGGAAAAAAGCGCGTCGAATTCAAGGAACATGGGAAGAAAGCCTCGTTTGAAAGTGATACCTCTTTGTGTGGGCCGTTTTCGTTTGAGATTTATGCGTATGATGACAGCAGGATCAATGATGATTACCGAGGCAAAGCCTCCAAAATAATGGCAGCCGTCGAAGAGTTTCACGGTATCAAGATTTATCGTGATGGTTTTAGAGTGAAGCCCTACGGCGACCGTGGAACAGATTGGTTGGGTCTCGATAAGTATCGCGTAAAATTGTTTAACCGCTTCGGGTCAGACAGAACAATCGGTGTGGTTCATATTACGAGCGATAAGAACCCCGACCTCATTGATCAGACAAATCGCGAGGGAATTATTGAAGGCGCGGCCCTGGCGCAATTCAAACAAGTGCTTTTCGCTTTGGTCAATCGTCTCAGCATAAAGAACGCCGCTTGGCACAAAGCACACACAAGCAAGGGTAGTTACCAACACGCCAAACGTTCCGCGACGTCTGCGGCCAAAGGGACTCAAGCCGGAGAACAAGTCAAAGAGTTCGCTGCGACAGCCGAACGGCTAATCCGAAGCTTGGAAGAAACTAACGCAGACCTTCGTTCTCATGCTTCCATTGGTTTATCCATGTTGGGAGTCGGACATGATTTGTGGGAAGAAGCGAAGTTGGCAAAAGCTCTCGTTCACGAGATTTCCGAAAATACAAAGAGCGCAAAATACGTTGAAGAAACTGCCGAATCTCTCAGAAACCATATCGAAATTCTTTGGTCTTTTATTCAAATCTTGGAGGAATTCGGCCACGCTGATAATCGCCAGAGCGCACCACTAATCGCTGACAAGATTGTAACAACTTTCTTTCGCCGATATAAACCTCTTTTGAAACGTTCCGAATCGGGTATCGAGTTGAAACTGGATGCTGGTGCGCCTGACACGAAAGTGCGCATGCCTCGACGAGATCTCGAATCCGTATTGATCAATCTCACGACGAACGCGATCCAAACTTTGGAGGAATGCACGCCCCCTCGTATTATTCGAGTGAAAACTGCGATGGAAAAGGAGCGTTGGACATTGCTGTTCGAAGATAGCGGTCCGGGTGTTCATTCAAGCGTCAAAGCAGATTTATTCGAGCGCGGGGTTACTACTCGTCAAGAACAAGGGGGTAGCGGTCTTGGGTTGAATATTGTGCGGACTGCGATTGAAAACGCCAGAGGAACGATTTCGCTTTTGCCGAGTTCAGAATTGGGAGGTGCGACTTTCAAAGTAACCTTACCAGCGAGAAAGTAGGTCACGAATGGATTCCACTCCCAGAATAATGTTGCTCGACGATCAGGCAGATTGGATTCGGCTCAACAGAAACGCGCTTCAACGTGAAGGCTTCGCTTGTGACGGGTTCACAGACAGAGACAAAGCACTGGTTGCTTTTAGTTCGAATCCTGTCGGATATGCTTTGGTGGTTTTGGACGTAAATCTTGGGGGACAACCGGACGGGGTAATGATGGCAAAGCGTTTTTTTGCAATCAAACCTGACGTCAATCTCGTACTGATTTCAACACAAGCCCAATTGCGTGGGCGCGAAGGTGATCTGGAAGAAATCGCACAATTGAACGGCTTGAAATACTTCCGTAAGAAAGGCGATGAGGAAGGGGGCAGGCAACTCGTCAACATCGCGAAGCAATACTTTGTGACAATGCCAAAAATGCAACCGAGAACCGAAACTGAACCACTTGCTGGCGGAGCGTTGCTGACTTGGCTTGAAGCAAAGCAAGAGCCTCCTTCTGAAGAATGACTATGGCGAAACCGCCAATTTACTCAGCGCCGGAAGACCACCTTGGCCAGGGTGACATCTTCAAATGCCATCTACTCGGTACTTATGGCGGCACTGCGCTAAACATTTTGAGAGGAGGTGATGGTGTTCGGCCAGAACAGCAGTTTACAACGGCGGCTGGTTTCAAGTTTGTGAAGGCCGTTGAGGTTCGACAACACCCGCCATGCGAGGAAATAGTTTCTTGCCAAGTGGAGCATCTATCTTATTTCGTCATTGCGAGCCAAACTTGTGATGTTGCTGGAGCCGACCACGCAGCCGGAACTACTTGCTTCATCGCCAAGATGACCACGTTGTGTGATCTTGTGAACCACATTAGCTTCCCGTTCGAATGGCGCGATCAAAAGGGCATCGTAACAGCCCTAAATGTTCTGATGGCGAAGTTTTTGGATGCGAATATTCGTTCGGATGAGGGCAAATTGCTGAAGTCGCTTTGCGATGATCAACTAAAGTATCCCGATGCTTTACGTGCAGCCTTGCAATCGTGGAAACCCGATAATAACTCGAACGAACAACGTCTTAAATCGACGCTGCAGAATTTTCTAACTGACATCACCGCGAACAAAAAAGGCCGCACATATTATTTTCCACCAGAGGCCGCACATTCAATTCCAGAAGCATTTGTTGACCTGAGCGTTTTGTTTCCGATAACGGTCAAAGACATTCAAAATGCAAAAGCCCAGCGTCTGGCGACAATAGCCAATCCTTACAAAGAAGAATTCTCGCAACGAATCGGCGAGCGATTCTCAAGGGTTGCTGTTCCAGTTCCGGTAAAAGGCGAAAAGTTTTAGAGTGGCCGACATTTACTCGAAATCAAAACGCTCGGCAATCATGTCGCGGATTCGCGGGCGCGGGAACAAGAATACGGAACTAGCGCTAACAAAACTTTTCCAAGCGCAGCACATCACAGGTTGGCGGCGTAAACAGTCGGTGTTCGGCAAACCGGACTTTGTATTTCCAAGGCACAAGGTGGCGGTTTTTGTGGACGGCTGTTTCTGGCACGGCTGCCCCAAGCACGCGACGAAGCCCGTAACAAATCGTGTTTTTTGGCGAAAGAAACTTACCCGAAACAAAATTCGTGACCAGATCGTGAACCGCACACTTCGGCAAAGTGGCTGGACAATCTTGCGAATCTGGCAACACGAATTGGCTCGCAAGAATGAGGCTCGGTTACTGCGGCGGATTCAACGGATTTCGCCCCGTCACTTGTCCGTGTTGAGCCGCTCCACCAGCCGCCGGGCACTTTCCGAAATCAAATCCTCCACGTCTTCCGCCCAACGCTGCGCGGGCAAACCATAAACGATCATTGCGTGGTTACCCTCGTAACCCCAGCGCGGCACGGCCAGCGGCGGAACGTCTTCCTTCAACACGCGGAGAGACGGGATGTAAGTCATCACATCATTGCAATACCCGGCGACCCACGTGTCCGCGCCGAACTCCTTTTTGAACTTCAACGCGTAATCCACAACCGGCTCACCACCGAGCGTGATGAGCAATTGTTTGTCGCCGAATCGCCACGCCTGGAGCGGGAATGGATAATCGCGGATCAATGTCCTGCCGGCTTTCAACTCCCCCAACAACCGCGTTGCCCAGCGGCGTGTTGCGGCGTTTGGGTCGTCCTTCATTTTCTCCAGTTCCGCCTCCGTCGGTGAGGTGCCGAGATGCAGCGTGACCATTTCCATCGTGGTCTTGAGTTTCGGCGGCAACGTGGTCGGCGCCGTGAGCAAGACTTCCTCGACTGCGGCGGCGAGCATGTTGCCGTAACGCTCCGCGAGTTCGAGCTGCCGACGGGGCAGCGGGTTTTGATCTGCCCCGCAACCCATGAAGAACATCGCTGTCGCGTTGGTATGGCTGCGCTCCAACGCCATCTGGGCAAACCCGGCGTAGTCCCCGGACCATTTGTTGAACGCCATCGTTGTGTTGTGGCACGCGTAACCGAACAACACCGCCTTGAGTTTTCCATCCGGCAGATACACGGCCAGCACGGGCACGGCGTGGTCCACAGGCCCTTTGAGCGTTCCCTGCTCGATCAACTTCGGCACGCTGCCTTCGGGATTGTTACGGCGGTTGACCGCAAAGCGCGTCTCGCCCTGACCAGACGCCAGCCGTGCCGGCGCGAGATCAGCCAGCGCTTTGCCGGCGGTTTCGACAATTTTGCTTTCGAGTTCAGCGGAGTATTCCTCGATGAGCAAACGCTGTTTTTCGTCCAGCGGATAAATATCGTAGAGCGCGCCACGCAGCACCGGCCCACAATGTGTGTGCGACGCGCCGAGGATGATTTGTTCGGGCGCGAGATTGAACCTCTCCTTCAGCGCCGCGCACGTGCGTTGGTAAACCGATTGCGGAATGCCGAGCAAATCGCTCGTGAGGATGATGGCTCGATGGCCACGCGCGTCTTCGAGTGCCAGCACCTTGATCCACAACTCTGTGACCTTGCCATCCGCTGGTCTTTCACGTCCGCCATAGCCCGCGAGCCAGAGCGGTTGCGTTGGCGTGATGACGGCCCTGGCCACGCCCGCCTTCCACAAGGCTTCCGCCGCGGCAAGCGAGTAACCGCCCAAGCCGGACGCGAGCAAAACAAAAGGAATGCAAAATCGAATGAGATTCATTTCCGCAACAAGCCAAGTTCCGCCGCCAACGCCTGCTCCTCCTTCAATTCTGCAACGCTGGCGTTGATTTTTGCCTGGCTGAATTCGTTGACGGGGAGGCCTTGGACGATTTCGAGTTTATCGCTATCGCTTCGCACGGGGAACGAGCAGATCAAACCCTGGTCAATGCCGTAGCTGCCGTCCGAGCAGACACACACGCTGTGCCAGTCGCCAGCGGGTGTCGCGTGCGTGATGGACTTAACGCTACCAATCACGGCGTCCGCCGCACTCGCTGCGCTGCCCGCGCCGCGCGCCTTGAGCACCACCGTGCCGCGTTGGGCAACGGTCGTGACGAAATCCGTTTTCAACCAATGTTCATCGGTGATGACTTCCGCCGCCGGCTTGCCGCTGATTCTGGTGTTGTAGAAATCCGGAAACATCGTGGGGCTGTGATTGCCCCAGATGGCCATGTTCGTCACCGCTGTCGCGTCAACGCCGGCTTTGCAAGCGAGTTGGGTCTTGGCGCGGTTTTCGTCGAGCCGCGTCATGGCAAACCAGCGATCGCGGGACACGTCGGGCGCGTTGTTCATGGCGATAAGGCAATTCGTGTTGCAGGGATTGCCGACGACGAGAATGCGAACATCCCTGGCGGCGTGTTTCTGAATCGCGTGCGCCTGGCCGACGAAAATCTTCCCATTGATGCCGAGCAAATCCTTTCGTTCCAAGCCTGGCTTGCGAGAGACGCTGCCGACGAGCAAGGCCCAGTTCGCGCCGCGAAAGCCCTCGTCAAGATTCGCCGTCGCGACGACGCTCTTGAGCAATGGATAGGCGCAATCTTCCAGTTCCATCACGACGCCTTGCATCGCAGACAACGCCGGCTCAATGTCAATGAGGTGAAGAATAACGGGCTGGTTCGCGCCGAACATTTCTCCCGCAGCAATGCGAAACAACAGCGAATACCCAATGGCCCCGGCCGCACCGGTGACCGCGACCCGAACTGGAGTAACGTTCATAATCAAAGGCGCGGATGATGGACGCCGATTTGGCCGTGGCAAGTAATTACGCGATCCACGAAAGCGCGCTACGGTTTCAGACGAACCAGCTTGACCGGCTCGGTCCACAATTTCGGTCCGTCGCCATCGCGCGCGGCATAAATGTTTCTCAGCCAGTTCGCATGATCGGTGTTCGGGAAATCCTCGCGGTAGTGCGCGCCGCGGCTGTCCTCGCGCATGAGCGCGCTGCGGGCGATCAACTCGGAAGCCGTGAGCATGTTGCGCATGTCGAGCGCCTGCTGCCAAGTGAGGTTGAATGCGCGTCCGCCGGAAATGGAAACCCGCTCCAGTCGTTGCTCCAGTTCGGCAATTTCGTTTAGCGCGCGTTTCAGCTTCCCGCCGTCACGCACGATGCCGACGCGTTCCCACATGACTTTGCCGAGTTCCTCGCGCAAGACCCACGGACTCTCAGATTGCGGATTGAGGATTGAGGATTGCGGATTAAGGAATCCTTCCGCAGCACCTGCCGCTTCGGTCACTTGCGTCGGTTGAATTTCGCCGTACTTCGCGGTCTTGACCCAACCCGCCACCGCATCGCCGACGCGTGCGCCATAGACCGTGGACTCCGCCACGCCGTTGCCGCCGAGACGATTCGCGCCGTGAACGCCGCTGGAATCCTCGCCCGCCGCGAAAAGGCCTTCGAGATTTGTGAAGCCATCGCGGTTGATGCGGATGCCACCCATGTTGAAATGCGCCGTCGGGCAGACCTCAACTTTTTCGCGGGCAAGATCAAAGCCGATGCGCAGGCAGCGGTCGCGCATCCCGGTAAAATTCTTCTCCACGAACTCCGCGCCGAGATGCGAGACATCAATCCACACGCCGCCGTTTTCCGTGCCGCGACCCGCTGTCACTTCCATGTAGCTCGCGCGGGAAACGCGGTCCCGAGTGGAACGCTCCTTCTTCTCGGGATCGTAGCGTTCCATGTAACGCTCGTTTTGTCCGTTGAACAAATGCGCGCCCGCACCGCGCAATCCTTCCTCCAGCAACGCGCCGTTGAGCCGCGAGCCGGGCACGACCATGCCGGTCGGATGAAACTGCACCATCTCCATGTCCATGAGCCGCGCGCCGACTCGATACGCCATTGCTACGCCGTCCATCGCCTTCTCCTGCGCGCACGCGGAGCGTTGATACATGAGCGGGCCGGCGCCGGTGCAAAGAATCACCGCTTTGCTTTTGACCGTGATGAATTCGCCGCTCTGAATGTCGAGCAACACCGCGCCCACGACGCGCTGGCCGTCGGCAGATGTGAGCAGTTCCATTCCACGTGTGTATTCAAGGCAACGAATGCCAGCGGCGAAAATCTGGTCGCGCAGGCGGGACATGATTTCGATGCCGGTCAAATCGCCGACATGAACGGTGCGATCAAAACTCTGGCCCGCGAAGGCTTTTTGATGGATGCGCCCGTCCGGCGCACGATCGAACAGGCAGCCGATGCGATTCTCCAGTTCGCGCACGATGCGTGGCGCATCTTCCACCAACGTCAACGCGAGGTCCTGATCGTTGAGGAACGCGCCGCCCCTCACCGTGTCCTCGAAGTGCGCCTGGATGGAGTCCTTCGGGTCGAGCACCGCGTTGTAGCCGCCCTGCACCATGCGGGTGCAACCGCTCTTGCCAAGCCCGCCCTTGCTGACCAGCGTGAGGTCGAGCGCCGGATCGCGCCAGAACGCGTGCAATGCCGCCATCAACCCCGCGCCGCCCGTGCCGAGGATGAGGATGTCGGTGGTGAGGTCAGACATGATGCGTGATGCGTGATGCGTGATGCGCGGATCGCAACGGATCACGCATCACGCATCACGTTTCAGGTTCGGAACAAGGTCGCAAATAGTTTTCTGAACGGCTCAAACACCGCCAGCCGCTTCAACCGCTCGATCGAGTGCGTCGGCGAAATACCGCGCGGGCAAACGTCGCGGCAATTGCCGAGCGTGTGGCAACGGAACGCGCCGGCTTCACCCGTGACCAGCTTAAGCCGCTCGCTCCGCGATTTGTCGCGCGGATCAACAATGAGGTTCAGCGCGCGGTGCAACGCCATCGGGCCGAGATAGCGCGGGTGCAGCGTGACCAGCGTGCAAGCCGAGAAGCAGGCGCCGCAATCAATGCACTGCGGCTGGTGGTTGAGTGCCTTCCACTCGCGGCTATCGTGCGGGATGGGATAGAAATTGTTTTGGTCGAGATCATCGCGCGGGGTGAACTGCGGAAGCGTGCGTTGATACGCGGCGAAGAACGGTTTCATATCTACCGCCAGATCGCGGGTGACCGGGAGGTTGCGCAGCGGTTCGATGCGCAATTGGTTGCCAATGTTTTTGACGAGCGTGCTACAAGTGAGTTGCTCGCGACCATTGACGACCATCGCGCACGAACCGCACATCCCGACGCGACACGAGAAACGGAACGCAAGGTTCGGACACGGCCCGTGCTGCAAGGCGAACAGCGCGTCGAGCACACTGGCTTTGTCGCTCAACTCAACTTCGTGCGTCTCGAAGCGTGCTGGCTGGCTGGATTCTGGCGCGCTTCGCTGCACGCTGACGGTAATTCTCGGCATGGGCGAATCGTAGAGGCGCGAGGGAAAGTTGCAAACGGTTTTGGTTAGTGGAGTAAGCCTCCGGCTTGCTTAGTGCCGCCGACCCTCTGGGTTGGCGAGCCTCTGCAACTGCAAGCCGGAGGCATGCAGACACAATTGCAAGCTGGAAGCTTGCGCCACTATCAAAAAACTTGTGAATGCGTTTGCCCGCCTTGTAACGTCAACTGTCCCGAACGCATGGAAGCACCGGAAACATTTTACGAACTGGTCGAAAACACTTGCCGCGATCTTTACATTCAATCGCTCAAGGAAATTCCGCCCGATGTGGTCGCCGCCATCAAGCGCGCAGCGGATCGCGCGACCAAGGAAGTCGAGCGTCGCATTTTTTCACATTACCTGAAATCCATCGCCCTCGGCCAGGAACAGAACATGATGGTCTGCCAGGACACGGGCATTCCGATTTACTGGGTCGAGATCGGCGGCAAACTGCGGCTGGATGGCTCGAAGCTCACCGACGCCATTGTGCGCGGCACTGAGCGCGCGACGCGGGAGCATCCGTTGCGTTCGAGCATTGTATCGCCGATCACGCGCGAGAATCGCCAAACCAGCACGGGCGAAGGCATCCCAATCATTCATTACCATTTCGTTCCCGACTCGGACGTGCTCGACATTCTGTTCATGCCGAAAGGGTCGGGTTCGGAAAACATGTCGTTCATGAAAATGCTCGTGCCGGCGGACGGCGTGAACGGCATCAAACGCTTCGTGCTGGAGCAGGTCGTGGGCGCGGGCGCGAAGCCGTGTCCGCCGACGATTGTGGGCGTGGGCATCGGCGGCTCGTCGGACTTGTGCATGACGCTGGCGAAGAAGGCGACGACGCGTCCGCTCGGCACGCCGAATCCCGACCCGCAACTGGCCGCGCTGGAAACGGAATTGTGCGACGCCATCAACCAGACCGGCATCGGCCCGCAAGGTTTGGGCGGCGACACGACGGCGCTGGGCGTTCACATCGAATCCGCGTGGACGCACATCACGTGCAATCCGGTGGCGGTGAATCTGCAATGCTGGCGCGCGGAGCGGCGGCGGGCGAAGATTTCGGCG
>CAZNOE010000033.1:17148-19161 GCA_964574525.1 uncultured Bifidobacteriaceae bacterium | reverse complement strand
TCGGCCAGCGAATCGCTTCTTCCAAAAACGCGGCCGAAACTCCATTGGGAGCGCGCCGCGGGAATAGCCCTCGCGTTGCTTGAGCGTGGCCCGCTCCGCGAGTTGCACCTGACACTCGTTCCGAGGAATGCAGAAACAATTGACGGACTGGTCGCCCGCCTCACGGATACTTTGAAACGCCATGAAGCGACAGTGGTCCGGCAGTTGGTATTCGGTTCAGTGGCGGCCCACGCTCAGACTTTGCACGCGATGCACCGGCTGCTGGGTCACGTTGACTGGCCGGTCACCTGGGTGGAGGGCGCCAGTTGTGACGGCGCGTCCATTGCTGGGATGCAAATTCACGCCGTCGCGGGCGCTGGCGTTCAAACTCTGGTTCATAACCGCTGGCCCGTCGGCCGTCTCTTTGACGACGGCGAAGCCAGGCACTGTGTCCTGGGCGACCTCGGTCCGACGCACGCCTCGGCTCCGCTGAAAGAACAAGCGCGCGAAACGTTCGAGAACCTCGAAACCGCACTCGGACTGGCGGGCATGACGATGAAGGACGTGGCGCGCACGTGGTTGTTTCTCGATGGCATCCTGTCGTGGTACGGCCCATTCAATGAGGTGCGGAATGATTTCTTTGCCCGAAGCGAGTTGCGGCCCGGTTCGTTCCCGGCCAGCACGGGTGTCAGCGGGAAAAATCCGAAGCGTGCGGCGCTGGTGGCCGGCGCATGGGCAGTTCGCCCGTACCACGCCGACGCGTATATGCGGGTCACGCCGTCGCCGAAACAATGCCCGGCACCCGCTTACGGCAAGGCCTTCAGCCGGGCCGTTGAAATTGGATCACGACACCATCGTCATCTGCTCATCTCCGGCACCGCAAGCATCTCGTCCGACGGCCACACGGCGCACGTGGGCGACCCGCGCAAGCAGATTGATCTCACCATGGAAGTCGTGAGAGCAATCCTCGAATCGCGCGGGCAGACTTTCGCCGACGTGACCCGCGCCGTGGCATATTTCAAGTCGCCTGCGGATTCCCCGTTGTTTGCCGAGTGGTGTGCCCGTAACCAACAGGAGATCCTGGCCGTGTCAGCTTGCTGCGACATCTGCCGCGACGATCTGCTGTTCGAGATTGAGTTGGATGCGCTGAGCTGCTTCTGAAAACACGCCGTCAGATGGTGATCCGCGACGCGAACCTCTGCTCCCGGCGGAATGATTCCGTAAGTTCAGTTACGGCGCAATGGCCCGATAGAAACGCCGGCTGAAGTTGGTCGCGGCTGAATCGATGTACGGAATCATGCCGCTGGTATTCGTGAGCGTGGCCAGCGTCGCCCAGTTCGCCAGGTCGGTCGCGGCTTCAATATGAAACACCTGGTTGGTTGGCCCGATGACACTGAATTGGAATTGTCCGTCCACCAATCGCATGGGGCCTTCGATTATCAACTGGGCCGGCGCACCCGGCATCGAAAGATTCAACGTGACGCTCCCCGTGGCGCCGTTGAACCCATCCACGGCGATCTGATAGGCGGCGCCCACGAATGCGCTGAACGTGACCTGGCTCGTGTTCGTGCCCACGCCAGCTAGATTCGCCGCGATCCCCGTGAGGTTCGTGACGGCTGAGCCCGTGTAAACCGCCAGCGCATTGCGGAAGTTGCTGCCCGCCGTCGTCAATGTCACCGAGCCGGAAGTCGGCGCGGTCCATGTCCACCAAAGCGATTTGCCGCCCGTGTTGCCCGCGTGATTGGGTTCGCCGGTTTCCTTGCTGGCACCGGTGTTTTGCAAACCGCCATAGGTGACGGAAGGGCCGGTGAGCGGGATGCGTTGATCGAAATCATCTCCGGGAACGCGGAAGCGCGGGATGATGGTCTTGTTCGTGTTCATCGTGACGATAAGCGGATTGCCGTTGCCGGTGGCCGCGCCGCTCCACCCGATGAAGCTGTAGCCCGCGTTGGGCGTGGCCGTCAACGTGACCACCGTGCCTTGAGTATAGTTGGTGGCAAACGGGTCTATATTCACGACGCCGTTGGTCGCAAG
>CAZNOE010000033.1:12118-17048 GCA_964574525.1 uncultured Bifidobacteriaceae bacterium | reverse complement strand
ATGGCGTCGTTCTTCGCGCGGAAGCCAAGGTAGTAAACGCTGTTGGGCCGCACCGGCGGCACGGTGAACGTATAAGTGTTCGGCAGGTCGTAAAGCGCGTAGGGCGCGTCGTTCTTCAGGTCAGAAAGCCAATCCTTGTATTCGCTCGCATTGGTCGTCGCGCCGTGGCCGGGCGGGACCGTGTCGCGCACGTGCAGGACCACGTCGCCCGCCTCCTGGTTGAACGTCACGTGCCAGTTGGCCGGCGCTGCGGCCGGAATCTGCACGCGGTAGTAGCGCCAGTCGGTGCCCGCGAGGTTTTGGTTGTTCGTCGCACCCCCGTTGAGAGCGAGGTCCTGAATGTCTCCCGTCGAGAACTTCAGCCGGTAACGCGCGTTCGCGTTGGCCACCGCGCGCACGGCAAAATACCATATGCCCGGTTGAAGTTTCGTCTCCACCCTGCCGTTGAGCGGGACGAAATTTCCATATTCGGTGGTGCCGCTGGTCAGCGAGCGCTCGAACATGGTTCCGGCGATCCCGTTGCTCGTGTGGGAAGACGTTGGGACTTGGGCCACGCGCAAATAAAAATCCGGATTGCCGCTGATGCCTTCCAACTGCACGTGCAACAAACCCACGTTATTCGTCGGCACCATCGCCGCGTAATAATGATAGCGCCCCAGCTCCAGATCAATTCCATGATCATCCGGCAAGGGCACGCCGTTGGTGTCCACTCCGCTGTCGCCGAAGTCCGGCGCCGTCAATCCCGGCGTGGTGGATGGCTCGCCCAGGCCGGGCATCTGCCAGGCCGGACGCTGGAGCGCGAGGGAACTGCTCGTCAGCGTGTAAGCCGTCGAATTGGTCCCGCGCACTTCGACGTACCAGGTGCCATTGGTCAAAACCGGCGGGGCGATGATGGCGGCGTTGGCCGTGAAGGGGATTCCCGTAAAGCCATCGCTCGGCAAGGCGTCCTTGCGCACGCGCAGGCCCGCCTGGCCGGAGGATTGCGACAAGTTCAGTTCCCAGCCGATGACTCCCGACCCGTCGGGATTGACGTTGGTCGGCACGACGACCTTGTAATAAGCGCGTTGTTTGTCGAGCAACAGACCGGTCCCGACGTTGCTCAGGCCGTTGGTATTGAGTTCGGCCGTAAAATTCAACTCCGGCGCCGGCACCGCTCGCACCCGCAGCGTGTAGGCCGCGTTCGGATAAACCGTGCCCAGCGCCCGGGCTTTGACGGCCAGCGTGAAAACGCCATTGGTGGGGTTGGCGACGGTGAGGATGTTCGTATTGATGTCAATCGGGGTGGCGCCGCCATCGTTGCCGTAGGTATCTTTCGGATTCGAGACGCCGCCGGGGTCGGGCAGGGACGAGTTGGTGAGCACAACCATGACCGGATTGCCGGCGGGATTTTCCAGGCGCATCTCAACGGCTGGCACGGCGGGCGGAATGGCAAACTGATAAATCCGGCTCTCGCCGCCTTCGAGCGTGTTGGTGATCACGAGATCCGCCACTCCAACCGTGCCGAGGTTGTTCACCGGCACGTTGCCGACGCTGCTGATCACGAAGGTGCTGCTGCCGGAGCCGATGCGAGTGGGGGAAGCGGGGTTGATGCCCTCGCCGACCACCGCCAGATAATACGTCCCCGCGAAGATGTTCGATGAGCCGGCCAGCGGCAGCAAGAGATAATGCTCGTTGCCCGGCTTCTGCATGAACTTGCCCTCAAGAGGACCGGAAAACGAAAGACTTCCCGAATCAACATTCGGCACGTGATTGCTCAACACCACGAGCATGACTTCGCCGACGCTGGGCGTGAGCTTGATCTTCCAGCCCGGTCTATTCGTGGGCACCTGCACGCGGAAATACGCTGCTTCGCGCGGCGCAAGGTTCGACACCGTCGCGCTGCCGCCCTGGTAGTTCAAATCCACCACCGGCAGGCTCATCCCGTCGCCAATGCCGCGGCTGAGCAAGGTATAACTCATATTGCTGGTGCCGGCGCTGTTGATGACGCCGATGTAATACGTCCCCGGTTCGAGCGGTTGTCCCATGCCCATCGCCAGAATGCGATTGTCTTCGATCGTCACGCCGTCGGCCGCCGTCGTGCGGCGCGTCCAATCCAAAGCCGCGGCCCATTGATTGGTGGTGGGCCAGTTGGCCACGACGCCGGGTGAACTCCACGGTCCGGTCGTCAAACCGTTTGGCAAAATGTCGCGGCGCACCACCATCTTCGGCGCGCCGGCGATGACGTTGGCGAGCCGGATGTCCCACCCGAGCGCGTCCGTCGGGACATCCACGCGGTAATAGCGCCAGGTGTTGGCGATGTGATTCGTGACGACGAAGGCCCCGCCATCAAAGTTGACCGTGGCAAAGGTGGTGGCGCGAACGATGAGTGTATAATTCGCGTTAGAATACACACCCGGACTGGCCGCGCGGGCCTTGACCAAAAGGGTGTAAACGCCATTCGTGGGATTGACCAGCGAGATGAGGTTGGTGTTGGCGTTGCCGTTGACGCTGGTAATGAGGTAACCGCCTTCGTTGCCGTAAACGTCCTGAATGACTGATCCCGCGCCACCAATGCTCGACGCGGCGCCGGGATTAGGAAACATATCGCCCACCCGCAACACCATGGCCGGGTTGCCGTTGGTAGTTTGCAACTGCGCTTCCAGACTGGTCAAACCGGGCGGGACGGTGAACCGATAGGCCCTCACCTCGCCGCCTTGCAGCGCGCCCGAATGCGTCAGGTTCGTCTCGCTGACTGTCCCCAGGTCAATCACTGGCAATTCGCCGATGCTCTCCAACGCAAAACTGCTCGTGCCCGTGCCGATGCGGGTTGTATTCGTGCCCACGACGCCTTCGCTTACCACTGCGAGATAGTTCGTGCCCGGACTCAGAATCGTCTGCGGCAAAACCGGCAGCTTTACGTAATGTTCATTGCCAGATTTCTGCATCCGTTTTCCGCTTATGAGTGTCTTGCCGCACAACACGTTGGGTAAAGTGTTGGTCAGTATCAGCAACATGGATTCTCCCGCAAGCGTGGTCAGTTTAGCCTGCCAGCTTGTGGCATTGGTTGGCACGAGCACACGGTAATAGGCAGCTTCGCGCGGCGGCAACGCGGTGTTGGTCACAATGCCACCAGCAAACGGCAAGTCCACGATCGGAAGCGTGAAGCCTTCACCTATTCCGCGGCTGGTGATCGTGTAACTCACAGGCGCAGGGAAATTGGGATTGTACACACCGACGTAATACGTTCCCGGTTCAAGGGGCCGACCCATACCCATTGCCAGAATGCGGCCATCCTCATCCACCGCTCCGTTCGCTGAAAGTGACCGTTGCGTCCAATCCTTATCCGCGATCCAGTCGGCTCCCCACGGCCAAAAATCGTCTTCGGCGGGCTCCCAGTTGATCGGTCTGACATTAAGAGCCAAGTACTCTCGCGAGATGATCAATTGAGGCACGCCGGTTGACACGTTCACCAATCTGCAGTCCCAACCCAGGGCGTTGACCGGTACGTCGATCCTAAAAAACTCATAAAGGTTGGTTTGATTGACTACATTTGTCGTGCCGCCGTCGAACGCAATGGGTGGCGCATACAACCGGCGAATACGCAAAGTGTAAGTCGCATCCGGGTAATCACCCCCCTGCGCCCGCGCTTTTAGCATCACCGTTTCCGTTTCGAACGGACCGGCTACGGTGATCAGGTCCGGGCTGGCGGCCAACTGGCCTCCCCACCCGCCTTCATTTCCGTAGGGATCGGCGCCCACCACACCGAATATGCTGGGGGCGCCTGGATCCGGCAACTCCTCCGTAGGGAATGAAATCATCACTGGATTGCCAACCTTGTCCTCCAAGGTTAGCTCGAAGCCCAGGGTGGTGGGATGAGGATGATTCTGGAAATGAAGCGCGAGGGACTCTCCCCCTTCCAATTGACCGGCATACACAATGTCCGTCGTATCGAGTAGTCCGAGATCAATTTCTGGCATCGGGCCAAGGCTTCGGAGAACAAAACTTGCGTCACCCAAGCCGATCCGCGTGTCGTCTGTGCCTGCCAAACCATCGCTGGCCACGACGAGGTAATAGTCACCGGCCAACAGATTGGTCCGCGGATACGGCTGCAATTGCACAAAATGCTCATTCCCCGATGACAACATTTTTCGGCCAGCGGTCTGCACATTGGTCACGCTGCCGCTGATGGCCGCCGTGATGTTGGGAATGCGACCTTTAGCCACGGCCAGCAGCGCGTCGCCCCCGGTGATCTCCAGCTTGACCTTCCAAGTGGGAGTATTCGTCGGAACGTTGATGCGGTAAACGGCGATGTCCCGCGCGGCCAGCCCATTGTTGGTCGCGCTGCCGCCGGCGTAATTGAGGTCCTGCACCGGAATAGCCTGGCCTGGCCCGAGCGCGCGGCTCAGCAACGTGTAACTCATCGCGTTCGTTGCCGTCGCGGGGCTGATGACGCCGAGGTAATACGTGCCGGCTTCCAGCGGACGCCCGTAACCCATCGTCAAGACACGGCCACTCTCGTTCACCGATCCATCGGCCGAAAAATTTCTCGCGGTCCAATCCGCGCCACTCACCCATTGATGGCCCGTGGGCCAGTTCGTCAACAGGATCGGAAAGGTGAACCCGATTCCGATCAGTGATACCGGCAGTAACTCGCGGCGCACCACCAGCTGCGGCGAACCGGAGGTCACGTTCGTCAGCCGCACGTCCCAGCCCAGGATGTTCGCCGGAACGTCCACTTGGAAGAACTGCCATTTGCCGGGCGGCACGGAAACACGCGTGGCGAAGCCGCCATTCAATGGCAGCGGATCGGCGGTCAATTCGCGCGTCACGAGCGTGAACGCGCCCAGCGCCGCGTTGGTGGTGAAAACGCCGACGTACCACACGTCCGCCTGATGCCCCGGCCGTTGCAGGAAATCCGCCGTGCTCAGATAATCGTAAGAGCCCGCGACCC
>CAZNOE010000033.1:0-12018 GCA_964574525.1 uncultured Bifidobacteriaceae bacterium | reverse complement strand
ATGTCCACGACGGGCTGCAGCCGGGAATCCACGTTGAGGGAGGTGCCGGGGGCGCCATTCACGCCGATGAAATAAAGCTGGCCGCCCACCAGATAGCTGGGCACGACAAGCATCTGGCCGGCCTGGCTCAGATCCGTCGCGCCGGTCAACGGCACACCGGGCTTTTTGACCAGGATCGAGTTGGTGAGACCGTTCAACCAAAGCCGCCACGCGACCGTATTCGCCGGCAGGGTCGTCTTGAAAAAACGCATCCCTTCCGCTCCCATCGTCACATTGCCACTGCCGCTCGAACCGTCGCTGGCGACCACCCCGAGGTCCGTCACGAACGGCTCGCCCGTCACCAGAGTCCACTGGGCGCCCGGGTCGGCATGAACGAGATAATACCAATCTTCGCCCGCATTGAAGGC
This sequence comes from uncultured Bifidobacteriaceae bacterium, assembly GCA_964574525.1. Lineage (GTDB taxonomy): Bacteria > Verrucomicrobiota > Verrucomicrobiia > Limisphaerales > JADLHS01 > WYBW01. The sequence continues at coordinate 11,611 of CAZNOE010000033.1, read as the reverse complement.
GGTGCTCGCCACGACAAAACCATCTGATCCGGGCCGCTCGGATTTGAAGAGGTTGTTGCCAGCACTCGGGGGCGCGCCTTTGGCGAGATAAATGTTCGCTTCACCCGTCGAGACGTTTAGCGCCGTGCGCCATGCCCCCAACGATGTATTCTGCGCGGTGATCTTGAAATAGTAATCCCCGGCGTTGGTGTTGCTGTTGGTATAGACCTGTGTCCCGAAATGGGTAATGCCTGGGTCCCACGTAAGCGTCGTGAAGTTGATCAGTTCGGTGCGCAACGTGTATGTGCTGCTACCCGAGGGCAGCAACACGCCGATAAAGTAGGCGCCGGGCGCCAATTCGCTTCCGGCGAAGGCAATGTCATCGTTGGTAAGCGACTGGCTGCGTTTGAGCCACGAGCCCACGGCGGGCGTGGTGCCGCTTTGGATATAAAGGTCCGGCCCGTTGTTGGTGGACGTGAGGATGACCCGCCAGCCTGGCACGTTGGTGGGTATTTCCACGCGGTAATAGTGCCACGCACCCGCGAGGAGGCTGCCCTGATTGGTTGAGATCAGCGATTTTGTCGCGGGGCGTGCGGCAGTACGCAGGTCCGGAACGTTGGTGTAAACCGTCACGGTGAAACCATGCGCCAGTGAATTCAACGGGGTGCGGACGCGCAGGACGTAATTGGTCAACCTGAACTCCGGCACTTCGAGATTGATCGCGTTCGCCTCGCCGTTCTCCGTTGCCAGAAAATCATAATTGGTGTCGCTCGGCGGCGAGCCAGCCTTCAGCAACAGGTGCGAGTAAGTGGTGGGCACACCCACTACTTGAATGGCCAGATTCGTGGTGCCCGCACTGAGGGCAAATGGGAAATCCCGGGCCGTTCCCGGCTGATTTGTTCCCGTCAGCGTGAAAAATTGGGCACCCACGTTGACAGTGAGCAAGCCAAGAGTCACGAACGCCAATACAATTCGCCGAAAAAGTTGAGGGTTGAGGGTTGATGGTTGGTAGTGGTGAGCGCCGGAAACGCCTTTATCATCAACTGTCAACGAAGAACCATCAACTAGTTGAGTGCGAAAGCCGTTCATTCTTCTTATTTGGCCCCCGACGGGCTGGGCATGCGCCCAGTGCATATTATCGAGCATGATGAAGACAAAGACAGCGCTTCGAGTGCCAGATTCCCCCAAAACGGGCAGAACTAGCGGAGAATTAAGTTCTCGCAACCGGAGTATTAGTTCCAGGACAGGTCTTCGGGCATTTGCGCCCGGAGTCTGTTCCGCCAGCCGCCTTTGCGCTGGAGCACGGTCTGCCAGAGCTTTTCCGGCGGGGTTTCGAAGACCAGTTCGAGCGATGCGGGATAAGTCAGCCAGGCTTTTCGTTTCATTTCCTCTTCAAGCTGGCCGCCGCTCCAGCCGGCATAACCCGCGAACATTTTGATTTTCTTCTCCGGCGAAAATGATTCGCCGATGTCCACGAGCGCGTCGAGCGAATGGCCCAGGCTTAGATTGGGCAGCACATCGGCGTCAGGAATGAAGCTGTCCGAGTGCAGGAAACTCAACGCTGTGGGTTGCACGGGCCCGCCCAGGTGAAGCGGACATTCCTTGAGCGTGTCGGGGAGGTCCGCCACGACCATCTCGCCCACCTTGTTTCCCGTCGTGCGGTTGAGCACCAGTCCGAACGCGCCCTCGGCGTCGTGCTGGCAGATCAACACCACCGTACGCTGGAAAAACGAACCCTGCAATGAACCGCTGTCCAGCAGCAACTGGCCTTTAAGATATTTTGATTTGTCCGGCATTAAAAGAAAAAGCTGAAAGCTGAAATTGGGAAAGCAGAAATTGCTTTCTGCTTTCTGCTTTCTGTTTTTCCCCCGAGCAATCTCGACTAAATTTCTTCCATGTCAAAACTTTGTGTGCTGTTGCTTCTGCGGAAAAGCTGAAATTGCGAAAGCAGAAAGCTGAAATGGATTTCTGCTTTTCCCCAGAAGTTCCCGGCAAAGGCTGGGTGCCGAAAGATTGATACTGCGTCGGGCTGACAGGATTACTTGAGACTGAGCGTTTGTTGCCCGCCCGACCCGACGACTTGCACCACGACCGAATCCTCACGGATCGCGACGCAACGAATCAACACATTGCTCTGGCCGAGACGCACCTTGCCTTCCTCGTTCGCTTCAAATGTGTGGTTGTTGATCAAGGCCATCGGCCGTGTTTTCGACCACGTAATGCCCTTCAGCGCCAGCGTTTCCGGCGCGGGCGGCGCCGCTGGAAAAGTAGAAAGCGGAAATGGATTTCTGCTTTCAGCTTTCAGGGTTTCAGCTTTTCCCACTGGCCCGGGCATTTCCACCTTGCGCACACGGCCCACATCGCCCGTGAGCCGCAAATCCACGCCGTATTTCATCCACTCGACAATTTCATTGAAGCCGAAGCTGTGCTCCGCATCGAGGAAGAGCGCGAACTGGCCGCGCGTGTAGCCGTTGCTCTGGATGACGCCCATTTGCACCTCGTCGTGCTGCTGCGCCACGTAAAGATAGGACACCAGTTCGCAAAAGCCCTCGATCGCGTCCTGGTCCATGCGCTGTTTGCGGGCGGCCGGGACATTCTCGCTGACCCAGGTGTGCGTCAACTCGTGCGCGCAAGTGGCCTTGAGCACCCGCGCCGGCAGGCCGCGCATCAGACTGATCTTGTAGCTCACGCGGTTGGCGTTGGTCTGGCGTTGTGTGCAACCCCAGACGTTCGGGCAGGCGTAGTCGTTGCCAGGAGCTTTGAACAGCGCCAGCAAGTCCACGCGGTCGAGCGGTTCGATCGTGACGTTTTCCGGGAAAGTGACGAACCGCGAGAACTGGCGCTCCACCGCATCCTTCACGTCGCGCCAGATTTGTTGCGCTTCGTCTTCATCGAGCACAACGACCTTCACGTCGCGCGCGCACAAAATCCGGCCGTCGGAAAGCTCCTGGAAATCCTCCTTCACCGGCAGCCCGCACAAATAACAAATCCTGGCGAGGTGCGCGCATTTTTCGCACAACTGTTTTTTGTCGCCCGCCACCTGGTCCTGAAAAAAATAGGCCACCCGGTCAAGGGGACCGCCGCACACCGCGCAGTTGTCTGCCGCCCAGGCGCAGCCGGCCATAAACCAGACCGCCAGCGCGGCGATAACAAAGCTTCTCTTCATGCCCTCGAACGAAGCAGAAAACAAACCGCGCGCGGGAAAGGCAAAAACTGAAAGTAGAAAATAAAAATGGCAAAACGGGGTAGGGACGGCGGATTTCTGCTTTCTGCTTTCCCCATTTCTGCTTTTCAGGCGGCAGCGCTCCGGCGCGAGTGTCAAAAGATGGCACTCCGGCCCGCACCGGCGCCGCAAATCAGGCCACCTTGCCCCGTGGAATAAGCCTCAACGCAGTCCCGCCAACGTGAATAACCGTGCCACTGCGCACAGATTCGCCACCATGCTATTCCACGGGGCAAGCCTTGACCTTCTTCACAATCGCGGCGGCGTCAATGCCGGCCCACGCCAGCAATTCCTCGGGTTTGCCGGAGCGCGGCAACTCCCGCACCGCCAGCTTGTGGACCTTGATTCCGTCCGCGCCAAGTTCGCCGGCCACCGCGTCGCCCAAGCCGCCTTCGGCATAATGATCTTCGACGGTGATAACCGTATCGTTCGTCTTCTCCGCGGCGGCCTTGATGACGTCCTTGCCCAGCGGCTTGATGCTGTAAGCGTCAATGACGGTGATGCCAATGCCTTCGCCCTTCAAGGTGTCAGCCGCTTTGAGCGCTTCATGTAATGTCACGCCCGCGGCGACTACCGTGACTTTGTCGCCCGCGTTCTGGCGCACCACTTTCGCGCCGCCGATGGGGAATGGCTCGTCATTGCTGTAAATCACCGCCGTCTTCGGCCGCGAGGTGCGCATGTAACAAATGCCTTTCGCGAGTGCCATTTGCTCGACGAGTTTTTCAGCGCTGACCGCGTCGCTCGGATAGAGCACCGTGCTGCCGGCGATGGCGCGCATCATGGCCAGGTCTTCAAGCGCCATCTGCGAAGGCCCATCCTCGCCGATACTCACGCCGACGTGCGATCCGGCGAGCTTGAGGTTGGCCATCGAAATTCCCGCGACACGAATCTGGTCGAAGGCGCGGCCCAGGAAGCACGCGAATGTGGAGGCGAACGGGACTTTGCCGCGGGCGCCCAACCCCGTTGCCACGCCCACCATGTTTTGCTCCGCAATAAAACACTCCGTAAAGCGGTCCGGAAATTTCTTGAAAAACTTGTCGCTGTAAGTGGAATTTTTCGTGTCGCCGTCCAACCCGACAACGCGCGCATCTACTTCGCCGATGCGCGCCAAAGCGGTGCCGAAAGCTTCGCGCGTGGCGACCGAATCGCCCGGCTTGTAGGCGAGCGCCGGATAACTTGCGGGCGCGGTGTTCGCGGGCGCAGCCGATTGCTCCGGCGCGGGAATCGCCACGCCGGCGGCTGATTTCGCGCTGGGCTGCAATTCGGCGATGGCTCTGGCGGCTTCGTCTTTGGAAAGGGCCTTGCCGTGCCAGCCTTCCAGGTCTTGGAGGAACGACACGCCCGCGCCCTTGTAAGTCTTGGCCAGAATGACCAGCGGCTGGTCGTTCAGTCCGACGCCGCCGAGCACTTCGATGATTTCCTCGATGTCATGGCCGTCCACCAGGTCCTCCACGCGCCAGCCGAACGCCTCGAACCGTTTGCGGTAAACTCCGATGTCATGTCCGAACGCCGTCGGCTCGCTTTGGCCGAGGCGATTCACGTCCACGATGGCGATCAAATTGTTCAGCTTGCGAACGCCCGCCAGCGACGCCGCCTCCCACACCGCGCCCTCGGCGATTTCGCCGTCACCGAGCAACACGTAAGTCCGGTAATCGAGATTGTCGAGCCGCGCGGCCAGTGCCATGCCGACCCCGACGCTCAAACCCTGGCCCAGCGAGCCGGTCGCCACGTCCACGAAGGGCAGTCGCGGTGTCGGATGGCCTTCCAGATCGGAGCCGAACTGGCGGAGCTTGAGCAAATCCTCGGTTGGAAATAGTCCGGCCTCCGCCCAGGCGGCATAGAGCAGCGGTGCGGCATGGCCTTTGGAAAGTATGAAACGGTCATTGTTGTGGTATCGCGGATTCTTCGCGTCGTAGCGCATGTGGCCAAAGAACAATGCGGCGACCACGTCCGCCGCCGAGCAGCACGAAGTGGGATGTCCGCTGCCCGCCGCCGTCGTCGCTGCGATGGAGTGAATGCGCAACTGATTGGCGATGCCTTTCAACAATTCAATATCGGTTTCAATCATGGGGCGGGGAATCTATGGCAGCGCCGGACAAAGGCCAAGGAGGAAAATCGGCATGCGACGTGTCAGGTGCGGGGTGTGAGGCGCAAGAGTTGGAAGTCCGGCCGGACCTGACACCTGGCACTTCGCACCTGACACTTTTTATTGCAGCGCGTGACCCGGGATCGAGCACGTCGGATGGGCGTTCACCGCATTGAGCGTGTAAGTGCCACCTCCGGGACATCTGGGCAAAGTCTTCACATACGGCGCGATGTCGTCCGCCGTGGGAATAGCCTCGGGGGTTTTCCGGTTCTCCAAGGCCCATTGCTGCTTGGCGCTGTCGAGCTGCCGCAGATTATTGATGCAGGCGGATTGCTGTAACTTTCCGAGCCGCGCCGCTTCCTCCTGCTGACGCAACTGCGGCAATCCATAACGCGCGGCGAAGGCTTGCTGCTCGGGCGTCAGTGCTAGGGCCGCATTCGTGCCCAAAGCAAGGGCCTGGGCTTGGGCCGCTTGCGCTGCCTGCGCTTGTGCCTGTGCGGCCTGGGCCTGCGCGGCTTGGATCTGAGCTTGCGCTCGTTGGATTTCGGTTTGCGCGGATTGCGCCTGTTGCGAAAGTTGTTTCTGTGCGTCTTTCTGCGCGTCGCGCAACTCGCGGACTTGGTTGCGCAGGCGCAGCAGATCTTCGTTGTCCTTGCGCAAGCGGGCGGTTTCGTTCTGGAGATTTCCCCGCTCGGTCTTGACCGCGTCCAGTTCGGCCCGGAGCGCCTCCAATTCCTTTTCGGCTCGCTGCCGCGCTTGTTCGGCTTCCTGCCCGCAACCGGAGATGAAAACTGAAAGCAGAAAACAGAAAGCAGCAATGGGAACAACCCGTCTCCTAATTTCTGCTCTCTGCTTTTTCATTTCTGCTTTGCTCCATGACAACAGAACTTTGGGTTTCATCAGGGACATTTTGTCGTCCGGTCGGCGGATGGCGTCAATTAGAAACTGGTGCGCGCGGCGGGGGTCGAACCCACAACCTTCGGCTCCGGAGGCCGACGCTCTATCCAATTGAGCTACGCGCGCGCTGCCCCGACGCGGTGGAGATTAGGTCAACCATCACCGCACGGCAATCTGTTTTACCGTTGGGAACAATTGCCCGTTGGACTACATTTGCACACCCGGGAGCCATCCCTGACAAAGTGCCTCCGGCTTCCATTGTCCCGCCGACCCTCCGATGCCACCCCTGGCAAGCCGCGAGGCTAACCACCGAGCCAACCATTCTACGGTGACAACGGCTTCACCGCCTGCACGCGGTAGAAGCGGATCGGCGCATTGATGTCTGCAAAGGCGCGCATCGTGAAAGCGCCGTCGGGAGTAATGATTCCCAAACCGCTGTCGAGCCAGAGCGATGTGTTCAGGTCGAGGTTTTTCTGAATGAAGTAACAACGCGTCGGCGTGCTTTTCCAGGTCAGCGTCGCCAGCGTTCCGCCGAAAGCAAAGCTTTGTGTCGTGATTTGTAAATGATCCGTCGGATCATTCGGATTGGTGTCGGCCAAGTATTCCTGCAAATCCGAATGACCGTCGAGATCGCCGTCACTGGTGGCATTGGCCGTGGTAAGATTGCCGAAACGTTGCCGTTCCCAAGCGTCGGCGATCCGATCTCCATCCGTGTCCGCACCCGGCGCGAGGTTGCCGGTTTGCACGAAGGCGAAGGCGTTGCTCAGGCTGATCCAGCCGCAATTGGCGCTGTAGATGGAGCCGCTAAACCGGCCGGTCTTGAGGTCCACTTTCGCCGCACCGTTGTTTTCAAAGTTTACCCAGCCGATGTTTGCGCCGTAGGCGTAGCCGCGCAGATTGCCAACGCCGTCGTGGTTCACGCCGTAGTCGGTCGCGGAGTTGTTCTGGTATTGGATGCCGTTCGCGGGTGCGTTGCTGCCGAGGTGAATCCAGCCCATGTTGGCGGCCCAGATGTAGCCCGAGCACACGTATTCACCGATGACCGCGCCGCTGTTGGTGTCGCCGCGCCAATCCACCCAGCCGATGTTCGCGCCGTAGGAAAATTTGTTGGTGGCGTTGATGGTGGTGGCGGCGTGTGCGGTAAATGAAGAATGAAGAACGAAGGCGGAAATTACCGCGGTGAATATTTTTGATTTCATAGAAATATTATTGTTGGTTTAGCGTGAAATGTTTCCCCATGGGCTGCTGTTGGTGGAGGCGCTGCCAATAGGTCCGACATCGTTCGCAACGGAGTTGATGGAATAATTGTTCGCTCCGCAGCCCACCACGGAGTTTCTGATGACGATGTTATTGGTATAGCCTCCGGCATTGAGAATCCAAATCCCATATCCTGTAACGCCGGTCCCCGTCACATGGTTGTCCACAACGCGGTTGTTGGGACCATCAACCCGGATTCCCGCAAAGCTCGAACTATTTGCCGTGTTGTTCCCGACACAATGGTTGCCGACAATCAAACAATCCGAAGCTGCTGCCTGGATGCCATGCTGGGTATTACCAGACACCCTGCAGTTTCGGATCACAGCGGTTCTGGCGCAAGACACACCAAATCCGTTGGCAGAGATGGTGAGGTCCTCCAAAAGCAGGTTCTTTGAAAAGCAAAAAATGCCTCCATATCCAGCGGTGTTCCAGCCGGTGATGATGCCATGGCGCACGGTGATGTTGGTGTAATCGCTGAAAATATTAATTCCAAAAAGGGCATTTGAAGCGCCCAGCAGAGAAAAACCATTCAAGTCGAGCGTGACATTATTGGCCAAGATTCTAATCCCATCTTTGCCGCTCAGACCCACAAGGTTTGTGGTCAGATAATAAGAACCAGGCCGGTTGATGATAAATTGGACAAAGTTGTCGCCCGGTGTTTGCGTGGCATTCACGGGCGTGCGCGGCTCGATCTGGTCGAGTGATTTCATTGTCGGCGCGGGCGGGCCGGGCGGCGCGAGGCTGCCTTGGGCGAACGCAGTTGAGAGTTGAGGGTTGAGCGTTGAGAGCAAGACCAGCGTCAACCAGAGGACGCGGGTGGAAGGTCGGTTTTTCATGAAGCTTCCTTGGTTAAGGATTCATACTGAAGTTGTCGTTAAGGAGGAATCCCATCCGGGCAGATTCCTCGGTGGGTAGCAACTTCAAACTCAGGGTCAGGCCAGTCCATCCAGCCGGGATGTATTGAGTTTTCATGGTTCGTTAGAATGGCAAGGGTTGAATTTCAAAATATCCGTCCGGTGGCTGAAACAATTTCATGTCCTCGTCTGTGAGTTTTTGCGGCGTGATCGATTTGACCTCGAAGCGAAATCGCTCAGTGCCGTTGTCGAAACGCAGGCTGGCGCGCAACGGAAATAGTTTGCGGCTCGTGAGCAGCCCCGGCCATTGCTCCTCGATCATGCGCGGGCCGAAACGATTCGGCTGGTGGCGAATGTATGGCTGATACGCCAACAACTGGTCTGTCGCCCAGATTTCCATCGTCTCGCCCCGTTCCTTCAATTCGTAACGCGCGCAGGCGTAGCCGAGAATGTTCGTCGTCTCACCGGTCGCTTTGAGTTCGGCTTTTTCCATCGGTGGAAACGGCAACATCGGCATCGCGGGCATCCCGGCTGCGGTGGGGAAACCGCCGGCTTGCGGGCCGATGCCCGGCGGCAGGCCGGCGGGCGGGCCGGGCATATTTGGCATCGTCGGCACTTGCCTCATCGGTGGCGGCACAGTGACGCCGGGGAGATTGGCCGGGCCGATGCTGGCCGGCGGTGCTGGTGCGCCGAGACTGGCTGGAGCGCCGGCGACTGCGGTTTGCGGCCCGATGCCCGGCGGCAAACCGCCGGGTGGAAGTGGCATCGCAGGCGCACCGGGAAACGGCGACGTGACGTTTTCACTCGCGGGTTTCAGCCGCACGAAACTGCGATTGTGTGGAAACAGCAGCGTCACGGCGCCCGAATCGAGGTTGATGATGTTTTTCGCGTGCGGCCAATTGGTTTCCGTCCGTTCGATGCGAAGATAATTTGTGCCGACGGTATACAGAAAAGCCTGGATTTCACCGCCTTGCGTGAACGTGGCCTGCACGCGGCCCTCAAAGGCAGAACCCGTAGTCGCCCAAGGCAGGGCTGCCAGCAACACGACCACCGATGGGCGAAGATACATCATACGAATGGAACTGGGAGATGACTGCTTACGGCATGTTGTATTTGAAGCTGATGGTTTCCGGAGTGCCCGGACTGACGCCACGGCAAGAATTCGCGATATAAGCGTTCAGTCCCGTCCCGGTGCTGGTATTTTGACCGTAGCTGCCGATGCCGATGCTGTAAGCCCGTAGCCCGGTGCCACTACTTCCGCTGCTGACACCATAGCAGTTTTGGGCCATATCGGCAGACAAACCGTCGCCACTGCCGCTGGTGCCGGTGCAGTTTAGAGCGGTGCTGGCATTCAAACCGGTTCCACTGGTGCTGGTGCCTCGGCAGCCGGTGGCGGTGGCGCCCGCGCCGGTGATGCCGGTGAAAGCACGCAGCCCGTAGCTGTTGGAACTCGCCCCGTAGCAGTTGATGGCGCTGCTGCTGACAAGCAACCCGATGCCGCTGTTGCTGGTGCCTTTGCAATTCTCGGCCGCGTCGGCTTCAAGCCCGGTGCCACTGGCGCTGGTGCCCACGCAGTTCAGAACGGTGCTGGCAGACAAACCGGTTCCACTGGTGCTGGTGCCTCGGCAGCCGGTGGCGGTGCCGCCCGCGGCGGTGAAGATGTTGGCAACACGCAGCCCGTAGCCGCTGGCACTCAATCCGTAACAGTTGTTGGCGGAGAAGCCGGCAAGCACTCCGTAGTTGTTGCTTTGGCACGAGCCGTAGCAATTCTGGGCGACCGTCGCAAGCAGACCCCAGCCAGCGGAGCTTAAACTCTCGCCCCTGCAGTTGTCGGCCGTGGTGGCCGTAATGCCACCGGAGCCGCCCGTAGTGGTGCCGTAGCAATTTTGGGCGGTGGTGGCAGACACACCATTTCCATTAATACTGCGGCCGCGACAGGAGCTGGCTTGAACCGCAGCAATGGCATCAGACCCGCATGCAATGGCGGTCGAGTCTGAAATCGTGTCGGCAGCAATGCCATAGTTCCCCGCGATATTGACCGTGCAGGATTCCACCACGGTTCCAATCAGGCCGCCGAGGAAGATCCCGGAAGACAGGCACCCCTCAACGGAAACATTCGCAACCCGGACGTTTTTGATTATGGGAAGACTGGAGGATCCGTAGATGCCGTTATCAAAACCACTTCCGGAGAAGAAGCCTGAGACGTCGTTGGTCACGCCGCTCTGGATGTGCCCGTTGTGAATCGCGATGTTCGCGCGACCGTTGTTCAATAGAATGGCGGTGCCGTTCGCGGAAGCTGCGGTAGAAGAGATGGTGAAACCATTGAGATCGAGTGTGACGTTGTCCGCGTTGATCGTGATGGCGTCGCCTGAACTGACGTTGAGATTGGTCGTCAGATAATACGAACCCGCGGCGGAGATGGTGAACGCGCCTGTATTGGTGATCGCCGTGCGCGGCTCTATTTGTGCCAGCGACTTCATGGATGACGCGGGCGCGCCGGGCGGCGTGAGGCTGCCCTGGGCGAACACGGTTGAGAGTTGAGGGTGGAGGGTTGAGAGCAACACCAGCGTCAGCCAGATTGCGCGAGGGGAGAATTGGTTTTTCATAAGAGTTCCGGGTTTCAAGGTCCAAGTTGCGATTCCTTTGGCCTGATGTCCATCAGGGCAGATTCAGCAGCCCTTTCCAAGTTCAAAATCCGCGCCGCTGCCGACCTCGGCGTGCGCGGCTCGATTTGCGCGAGCGTCTTCATCGTTGGTCCGGGCGAGCTGGGTGGCGTGAGCGGGCCTTGGGCGAGTGTCGAATGCGAAGGGCCGAGTGCGGAAAGAACGAGGATGATCTGAATGAGTCGTTTCATGGTCATGTCTTCTGTCTGTTGCTTGACCGCCGTAGTCCCGAAAGCGTTCGGGACGAAGGCGGGTCTGCGGTCTGCTGTCTTCTTCCCCAGTGCGAGATGTTCGCCCACGGGCTGGTGATAGTGTCGGCGGCGCCATACGGCCCGGCGGCGTGAGGCTGCCTTGGGCGAAGCACGTTGAGAGTTGAGGGTTGAGGGTTGAGAGACACAGCAGCGCGCTGTAAGCCGCAATGGTGCTGCGAGTGGTAACTGCGAATTGATGAAACGTCGGTTTCATAAGCATTGGTGGTTGAGGGTTAATGGCGGAAATTGGTCCAAGGGCCAGCGTTGTCAATGGCCGCTCCGCTGTTGGTGCCGCCCCGCCCACATCTGTCACATTGCACAAACTAGCGTTCGCAGCGTTGATGCCGTTCTGACCCCAATTCGCCACCGTGCCATTGCGCACGACGAGGCCCCGAGCACTC